>DAOWHR010000222.1 GCA_030641315.1 Anaerohalosphaeraceae bacterium
TCCTTTCGCGTAAAAAGAACCTATTATAACTATATAAATTATCGTATAGTTCACGATGTCCTGGACCCTGCGAGGGTCTACGATGTCCTGAACCTTATCAGTTAGTAGTTAAGGTGTGGAATTGGGTTTGTAATTGTGGGGTTGGGCTGGTGAGGTAGCCGTGTGTTAAAGGGGGGGAATCGCCTTTGGCGATATAAAAGGTTAACTGGCCACAGATTTCTCAGATTTAGCACAGATATTTGATTTGGAATTTGGGATTGTGTATTTGGGATTTTAAAACCACGGAATGCACGGAATTGCACGAAAAAAAAACTTTAAGGCAACTACGGATTTCGCGAATTTACACGGTTTTTTTACCGCGAAGGACGCTAAGATCGCAAAGAAAACAAAACAAATATTTCACCAGAAGATAATGAAGAAAATGAAGGAAGGCTTAAAGAAAAAAACTACGCCACAGAGATCGCAGAGGACTCAGAGAAAAACAAAGAAACTACGGATTACGCGGATTATTTTTTAGGGTTGAAGAGCAAAAATTAACCACCTGCTGCGACAAGCACAGTATGGCAAGCGGGCGCTGCACGGCGGGCGGAAATGCAGGGGGAATTTTGGAGGAAATTGTATATCTTTTTTACTTGCATTGCAATCGCTTAATAAGTACAATGTGATACTGATTCAGGAGCATTTCTGTGTATTGGAGACATCCTTAGATGAAAAGCGGTAAAAGTGTAAGAATCAATGTTGGTCGGTGTGTGTTGGCTGTTGCGGTTTTTGTTGTGTTTTCGCAGAGTGGGTTTTGCGGGACATACGGCGGCGGTGCGGGTACGGCTGGGGATCCGTTTGTGATTTCGACAGCTGAACAGATGCAGGAGATCGGGGCGAATGAGGAGGACTGGGATAAGCATTTTGTTTTGACGAATGATATTGATCTTGGTGTGTATACGGGTGTTTCGTTTAATATTATTGGTACGTGGGAGGAACCTTTTAGCGGAGTTTTCAACGGGGATAGTTATACCATTAGTAATTTTGGGATAGATACCGCAGGTAAAAAGATTAATTCTCTTGGCTTATTCGGTGTCATTGAAGGTCCATCCGCTGAAGTAAAAAATATTTGCATGGAGAATGTCAATGTCGATGGAGGCAATGATTCATGGGGTGTTGGCAGTATAGCTGCCCGCAATAAGGGCACCATATACAATTGCTCTGTTTCAGGAAAAGTCAGGGGAGGATATCATACGGGGGGATTAGTTGGAGATAATAGTGGCAAAATATTCTGCAGCCATTCAACGGCCAGTTTAACTGGCCGTTGGAATACCGGCGGGCTTGTGGGTTATAATGGCTATGGAACTATATCGAACTGCTTTTCAGCTGGTCGCGTTTATGGACGGGACGGTGCCGGTGGGCTTGCAGGAGGTAATTTTGAAGGCTCCATTTCGAACAGCTATACTTTGAGCACAGTTTCCGGACCCGATAGCGCTGGAGGTTTTGTTGGGCACAGTCGGGATGGTACCATTAGCCTATGCCTATCTTTAGGGCAGGTAATAGGAGAAGGACCTGTCGGAGGTTTTGCAGGAGATGAAGTTGGTGAGTGGCCATGGTACACAAGTTACACTAATTGTTTCTGGGATATTGATGTTAATCCAGGCCTTTATGACACAGGGTATTTGACAATCCAAGGCACCATCATCTTACCCGGGGGTAGCAATAGAATCGAAGGCATCGACAGAGAAGGAGTATCGGGTCTTACCACAGAAGAATTGTTACAGAGCAGTACTTACCTAGATCATGGCTGGGCATTTGCCGAGATCAATTCAAATCTAATCGATCATTGGTACATGCCAGATTGTGGGTATCCAGTATTAGCCTGCCAGACAGTGGGGTCAGTACCGGACCTTAATGGTTTATCGTCAGTCGAAGCTTCAAATGAATTATCATCAACTGGTTTTACTGTCCTCATTAATCATATTGAAAGTAAGGCAGTACCAGAAGGTTTTGTAATGTCGCAGGAACCTCCTGCGGGGTGTGAAGGTGCGGTAGTTACAATCACTGTCAGTTCAGGCTTTCCGTATGAATCTGGAATCGGTACTGAAAATGAACCGTATATAATTAGTAATGCAAACCAGTTAAACGCAATTGGTGAACGTCCTTCTGACTGGGACAAGAATTTTGTTCTTACATCAGATATTGATATGTCGGGGATTGAGTCAACAGCATACAATATCATAGGGAGCGGCTTTAATCCATTTAGCGGTTCTTTAGATGGGCAAGGACACACGATTTCAAACTTTTCTTATTTGAAGAAAGGTTATTATGAAAACGTTGGTTTGTTCGGATTTGTAGATCCGAACAGTCAAATCAGTAATCTGGGGCTTTCTAATGTTGATGTCGTCGCGACGTTATGTGAAAACGTGGGTGGTTTAGTCGGTTATTTAGATCAAGGCAAAATAACAAATTGTTATGTAACCGGAAGAGTCAGGGGACATAAAAGTACTGGAGGAATTATTGGGTATGGTGATTCAGGATCGTTAACGAATTGTTATGCGATCTGCAGGGTCGAAGGGCATACTAATGTGGGCGGTCTACTCGGTAAAAATTTCGGTGGTTTCCCTTTCCCCGGAAGTTTTGTTAAAGCAACTGTTGAGAATTGCTATACAGCGGGAAGCGTTTATGGTTATAAGAATGCAGGCGCTATCGGGGGAGATTGGTTTTCTCAAGGTTTAATTGATAGCGTAAGAGATATAGAAGTCAAACCTGAAGTTCCAGTGTTCGGCAGTACATATATGCCCGAGCTAACGCCTGACAGGACTACTTCAGAAATGCAAATTCAGAGCACTTTCACCGATCTTGGCTGGGATTTTGTTGGTGAAGAAATTAACGGCACTGAAGATATATGGAAGATGCCTGGTTGCGGTTATCCCGTTTTTACATGGCAGAGCACAGGGACGGTACCCGAATTAACCGGCCTTTTAGAAGGTGACGCCAGACAGATAACAGCCTCTGCAGGTATTGCATATGTGACTGAGGCCGTTCACAGTAAAACTGTGCCATGCGGTCATGTTATTTCACAAGCTCCTGCAGCTGGATGTGATGCGGCAATAGTAACAATAACCGTCAGCGATGGTTTTCCCTATGAAAGCGGAAGCGGGAGCGAAGATGATCCGTATGTGATAAGGACCGCAGAGCAAATGAATTCCATTGGGATTTATGAGCATGATCTTGATAAGCATTTTGAGTTAATGAACGACATCGATCTGTCAGAATATACTGGGACAGGATATAATATAATTGGTGATATAACCGGCAACTTCACCGGAGTATTTAACGGCAAAGGTCGGACCGTTTCCAATCTGTCATATATATGCAAAGTCGAAGACAATGTTGGTTTGTTTGGCTATGTGGGTGAAGGGGGACATATTAATAATCTTAGATTATCAGATATCCATATTGATTCCAAATATGGTGATTATATTGGCGGCTTGGCAGGATATGTTTACAAAGGGCAGATTACAAACTGCAGGATAGATGGGATTGTTAAAGGCATCAACAATGTTGGAGGACTGGCAGGATACAACTACAATAGCTCTTTTACAAATTGCGGGGCCGATGCCGTCGTTAGAGGTGAATATTACATCGGAGGTCTTGTAGGTGACAATCGCTACGGCAACATAAGGAATTGCTATGCCAAAGACAGAGTGTCAGGTAACTCACATGTTGCTGGCCTGGCGGGAAGAAATTACGGAGAAATAATAAACTGTTATTCAACCAGCAATGTATCAGGTAATTCTTATGTTGGTGGATTAACCGGGCAAAATGGTGAAACTATCAGGTCATGTTATACCTCTGGAATTATATCTGGAAATCATAATACTGGAGGTGTTGCTGGAGGAGATAATGATGGAGAATACAAGTATTGTTTTTGGAATGAAGAAAGAAATCCTGGGATAGTCGACATAGGAAACAGGATCAAACAACCTAATGGAGTCGAAGGAAAAACAACTGCTCAGATGCAGACTATGAGCACCTATTCGGAGAATGGATTTGGATTTATCGGTAACGGTACTATTCGAGATAGAACTGTTTGGCGGATGTGTGTCGATGGGGTTGAGTCCCCGCGTTTGGCATGGGAATTTGCTGTTGATGGGGACTTCGCTTGCCCTGACGGAATAGGGATGGAAGATCTTGTTGCGCTTAGTGAAAATTGGTTGATGAACGTCAATGATTGGGGATTCAGTTATTCCTGTGATGCAAATCTTGACGGTGTCAGTGATCTGATTGACTTTGCGTTATTAATAAAGAACTGGCTTTCCGAAATTGCCCCCATTGGCCACTGGCGTCTGGATGATAATCAAGCAGATAACATAGTAACAGACAGCAGCAACAATGGCAGAGATGGTACTGCTCAGAAGGACACTGCTGCCTTGACTACTACAGGTAAGGTAGACGCAGCTTTTACATTCGATGGCAGCGGTGATTATGTAAGTATTCCAGATTCGGCTGACTGGACATTTGACGGTGATTTTACGATTTGCCTTTGGGTAAAGTTCGATGCCTTCAATTCGAACTGGTGGGAATCAGCTCTCGTTGGCCATGACGAAGGGGGCGGCCCAACAAACAAATGGATACTATCTTATGATCCGGCAAACAAATCGACCCTGTTCCATATCAACACTCTCAATTCTAACAGTTCGATCATTCAAGGCAACTCGTGGACCGCTCAAGTTGGTGCATGGTATTTCATCGCTGTTACTCGCAACGGTAATTTGTATACTTTTTACAGAGACGGCGTTGCTAATGGCTCACAAATCGACACAGTGCCGATTCCGGATGCAGCCGCGCCGTTGACTATTGGCTGGGCAGAGGGTGGCAGCAAGTTTGATGGTGTTATCGATAATGTCAGGATATATGACAGGGCTTTGCTGGCAGGTGAAATTTCTGATTTGTATGATGAATAATGTTTGCTTGTCTGACTTGGCGGTTCAGGTTTTTGTTGAAAAACATACAATACAATTGTACGGTATATTTCCGCGTATCAGACCAAATATTTTTTTTCGGGTCCAGTGCGATTTGGATGCGTGTTTCGTTGGTGGACATTGTAATTGTTGGTTCTGGATTCCAGCCTTCGCTGGAATGACACATAGTGCGGTGGGATGACACAGGTTTGCCCCCCTGCGATGCAGAGGGTAAAATAAGTTTGTGTTCGGGTTTTATTTTTTTAGTCTTTGTGTTATGGCTTGTTTTTGTTTTTTTGGTATTCCTCTTAAGATGTCTACAACGCCGTTGTTTGGCTGGGGGGTGCCTGGTGTTGATCTTCCTGTTTTGGCGTATTTTTCGAGCAGTTTCATTAAGCGGTCGACTACTTCCGGGTGGTCGCTGTATAGGTTTTTCTTTTCGGCGACGTCTTTTGTTATGTCAAACAGCTGTATTGGTGGTGCGTCTTCGGGAGCCTTACCCGGTCTTGGTGCTGACCAGCCGCCTGAGCCGGGGCACATTTCGAGTTTCCATTTTCCCTGCCGGATCGAGAATGAGCCGTTGATTGAATGGTGGACGGTGGCTTCTCTTATCGGTTTTGGTGCCTTTGATGTAAGGGCAGGCAGAATTGATACGGAGTCTACTGCGGCTGTGTCGGGGAGATTTACGTTTAGTATATCGGCAGCGGTGGCGAAAAGGTCGGTCAGGCAGACGGTCTGGTCGGAGGTTGTGTTTGGTTTTACTGCTTTTGGCCATGCGGCGACGAAGGGGACACGGTGGCCTGCTTCGTAGATGTCGGCTTTGTGGCCGCGGTAGACATAAGAGGGGTCGTGGCCGAATTTTTCGAGTTCGTTAAAGTTTGCCTGTGGTGAGCAGCCGTTGTCCGATGTGAATATTATGAGAGTGTTGTCTGCGATGCCGTTGCGTTTTAGTGCCTGGAGGACCTGGCCTACTGTGTGGTCGGTCTGGAGTACGAAGTCGGCGTAGGAGTTCATTTTGCTCTTGCCCTTGAATTCGTCTGTCGGGACGATGGGTGTGTGCGGGGCGGGCAGCGGGAAGTAGAGGAAGAACGGCTGGCCTGTTTTTGCGCGGCTGTCGATGTATTGGGTTGCTTTGTCTGTCAGGGTTGGCAGAACGCCAACGAAAGTGAAGTTTGATCCGATGGGGCCCGCACGCCAGAAAGCGGGGCTTGGGGATGCCTTTGTTATGCGGTCGGGGGCGGCGGTTACATCGTCGTTTTCGACGTAGACGTAGGGGTCCATGTCGAGTGATGCGGGGATGCCGTAGAAATAGTCGAAGCCTAGAGATGTTGGGCCGTTGGTAATGGGTTTTGTGAAGTCGACGTTTTTGGCGTTTGCTTTCTTGGTTGGGTCCTTAAGTGCCCAGTTGAAGCCGAGGTGCCATTTGCCGACGCAGGCAGAGTGATAGCCCTGTGTTTTGAGGAACGACGCTACGGTTGCTCGTTCGGGTTCGATGAGGTTTTGTGAGTAGCCCCCGAGTACACCGCTTTTCAGTGTTGATCTGAACGCGTATCTGCCGGTCAGTATTCCGTATCTTGTTGGAGTGCAGACAGCGGAGCCTGAGTGGGCGTCGGTGAATAACATGCCTGATCCTGCTATTGCATCGATGTTTGGTGTATTGATCTTTGAATCGGGACTCATGCAGGAGACGTCGCCGTAGCCGAGGTCGTCGGCTAGTATGTATACGATGTTTGGTTTTTGGGCGGATGGAGTATTTTTATTTGCCATACAGCTGGGCAGGGTCAGTGAGGCAGCGGCAAGAGATGCGGTTTTTAGAAAGGTACGGCGGGAAAGGTTTGTATTTGATGCCATAGTCGGTTCCTTTATTCGATGGTCAAGGTTTTTGTTTGGTTGTATTATAACGAGGCTGTGATTGTTTGCAAGTGTTTGTTGGCAAGGATGAGGCGATGGTTTATAATGCGAGTGTTATTGTATTTGAAAGGGATCGTATGAATCGGATATTAGTTGCGATGGGGCTTGTGATCTTGGCGGCAGGTGCGTGGGGCTGTAAGGAGCGTGAAGCCGGGCAGTTCGAGAATCGATCGGCGGTTGGGGATGAGGCGATCGATGTTATGAGCTTTAATATTCGGTATGGGACAGCGAGGGATGGGGAGAACAGCTGGGAGTATCGCAGGGAGATGGTTTGTGAGTTTGTGCGCGGGAGCGGGGCTGAGGTGGTCGGGGTGCAGGAGGCACTTGGGTTTCAGCTTGAGACGATAGCTGAGGTGCTTGAGGGCTATCAATGGGTTGGAGTGGGGAGAGAGGATGGCAAGGCTAAAGGTGAGTTTAGCGCGATATTATATGACGCCAGGCGATTTGACGCAGTTGAGGGCGGGACTTTCTGGTTATCGGAGACGCCTGAGGTAACAGGGTCGAAGAGCTGGAAGACGGCGTGCGAGCGGATATGTACGTGGGTGCGGCTGGTTGAGAAGAACGGTGGGAATGGATTTTATGTTTTTAATACGCATTTCGATCATGTGTCGCAGCTTGCGCGGGAGAAAGGGGCAGTGCTTATCGCAGGACGGATCAGGGAGCGAGAGAACCATGAGCCGTTTATTCTGATGGGGGATCTGAACGCTGGTGAAGATAACAGGGTTATTCGGTTTTTGAAGGGTGATGAGGAGATCGACGGGGGTAAGGTTGGTGTTAAGATGGTCGATTCGTACAGGGTAGTCAAACCTGATGAGAAAGTGGTTGGGACGACTAGTGGATTCAAGGGGCGGACCAATGGGGCGAAGATCGATTATGTTTTTGTCGGTAATGGGATTGAGGTTCTGGACGCAGAGATTGTTAGGTACAACCTTGACGGACGGTATCTGTCGGATCATTATCCGGTAAGAGCGAAGATCGAGTTTGCGAAGTAAAATTATAATCAAGCGACAGATGGTGAGTACGCTGTGTTTAGGACTGGACTTATCAGAGAGCGATGGTATGATGCTACGAATTGATTTATAGGCGTAGGCTGTTTTGTGAAATATCCCAGGATTTGTATATGTTGAAAAAAACGTTTAGGGCTGATTTGCTGCTACTGATCGCGGCGTTTATCTGGGGGACGGGGTTTGTTGCGCAGCGTTCTGGTATGCAGTATGTCGGTCCGATGACTTTTACGGGGCTTCGGTTTTTGCTGGGCGGGATTGTGCTATTGCCTGTGCTTGGACATCAGCATATTTACAAACTTGGCGAGAAGAACGAAAGCGGTAACCTGTTCTGGTGGAGCTGTCTTGCCGGTGCAATGCTATTTTGCGGCGCCGCGTTGCAGCAGATCGGGCTTGTTACCACCGAAGCGGGCAAGGCGGGGTTTATCACAGGACTGTATGTGGTGATCGTGGCGTTGATCGGGATTTTTCTGGGGCATAAAATCGGATTAGGAGTATGGGCCGGGATAGCTCTGGCTGTGTTGGGGATGTATCTGCTCAGCGTAAAGGAATCGCTTACAATTGCTAAAGGGGATATGTTCGTTCTGGGCGGAGCGTTTTTCTGGGCAGTGCATGTTCAGCTTCTCGGGTACATTACGAAACGTGTGAATCCGTTGTCGCTGGCGTGTATTCAGTTTTTCGCGTGCGGTGCGATCAGTATGTGCGTTGCGATGTTTACCGAGGAGATAACGTTTACGAATATTCGGCTTGGGTGGCTGCCGATCTTTTATGGGGGAGCGATGTCGGTAGGTATCGCATTTTCGCTGCAGGCCGTTTCTCAGCGTACGTGTCCGCCTGCTCATGCGGCGATCATTATGAGCTTTGAGGCGGTGTTTGCGGCGATAGCGGGCGGGATCGTGCTGCACGAAATGCTGAGCGGGAGGGATATTGTCGGATGCGGTTTGATGCTCGCTGGGATGCTAGCGGTTCAGTTGATACCGCTGATGCGGAAAAAACGATGACGCAGGAGTCTCTTCCATGCGATTGTCTTGAGCAACGAATCAAACCAACGACGGATCAGCTTTTTTAATCCGGTTGAGTTCTTTTCTGGACAGGAACAGCTTTGCAATCAGTAATACAATAGAGCTTTCATAAAATATATTGCGAATTGTGCACAGCGGAATTAGAACTTTATAAATATGCTGAATATAGGCTGGTGCCGTTCCCCAGGTCTCTTGGCTTATTGAATAACAGTAGGTGGCGCCTTCCCACATCAGACCACTTATGATGAACCATCCTGTTGCCCAGATGCCAACCGATACAAGTCCCATTGCTACCAAACCAATTGCGATCAGCCCGGTAGCAGCTCCAAACGGAGCGATTGCCACACCTCCCAGGGCAATCAGCAATCCGATTCCCAAAAGGCCGCAGGACAAAAGGCCTAATGAGAGCACGCCGTACGCGAATACTCCGGTTGCAATACCCCCTATCGCGACTACTCCGACTGCTTTTGGGCCTATTGCTATTATGCCTCGAGCGGTTCCATGAGTGCGGACGTCCAGCCATTTGAACCGGGGGCGCAGAGCATAGCCGATTGTCTTTGGGGCTCCGTGGTCCTCTATTGCTTGCGACAAGGCTTGATCGGTACTCAGGCCGTTTGCCTGCAAATCATCTGCTTTATCGAGCAGATGTTCCTTTAGTTCGGCTCGGATTACGGGTGCGTCCGCTTCGTTTCGATTAGCGAAGATCATCACACGATCGAGATATTGTTCGATGGTCTGGCTCATAAACTGATTCCTTTCAAATGCGGGATAACTTTGTTTTCGGCGGTCTGGACGACCTTTCCAATTAGCATGGTAAGCATCTGCCACTGCTGGAGATTGTTTGCGAAGGCTCGCCTGCCCTTTGGAGTGAGACGATAGTATTTTCGTTGTCGCTTATTGTCAGCCAGACGCCATTTGGAAGCTATCAGCTTTTTCGCTTCGAGGCGGTGCAGTACCGGATAGATCGTGCCTTCGCCGAGTTTGAGGATGCCCTCGGCACGGGCGTTAAGTTCCTTAACGATTGCGTAGCCGTAGCTGGGGCCTGATTCGAGAATACTGAGAAGAAGAGTTTCGACATTGCCGTCAAGGGTTTGTTTGCGAAGTTTTTTCATTTCCCTGAGCCTTTCTAAGACTTTATGTACCTCAATTACGCCAAAAACGCTATACCTGTCAGTGCGAGGTATAGTTATACTATACACTCATATGTATGGCAGTCAAGAAATATTTTAATAAATATTATTGACCATTGAGAGCCAGAGCGAAAGTGTGGGTTTGTGAAAAGTGATTGGCGGGTTGTTTTTCTGTCTTATACGAATTTCAGTTAATTAGAGCTGATTTCATCCACGGAAATAAGCATAAACTTGAA
>DAOWHR010000435.1 GCA_030641315.1 Anaerohalosphaeraceae bacterium
GTAATGTGGTTATCATCGTAGATAACTATCAGGTTGTCGAGTCCAAGGTGCCCTGCCAGCGAGCTTGCCTCTGAAGTGATTCCTTCCTGCATACATCCGTCACCGGAAATTACATAAAGGTTGTAATCGAAGATATTGAAACCTTCCTTGTTGTATCGGCTTGCCAGATATTTTTGAGCGATGCCCATACCTACCGCGTTTGCCAGACCCTGACCGAGCGGGCCGGTGGTAACTTCAACGCCGGGAGTATGGCCATATTCGGGATGACCCGGAGTGAGGCTGCCCCATTGCCTGAAATTCTTAACTTCATCAAGTGAAAGATCATAGCCGGTAAGGTGCAGCATTGAGTAGAGCAGGGCACTGCCGTGACCTGCCGAAAGAACAAATCGGTCCCGATTGATCCATTTAGGATCGGCGGGGTTGTGCCGAAGGTGGTTCATCCAAACCTCGTATGCAGCCGCTGCCATGCCCATCGGCATACCCGGATGGCCGGAATTGGCGTTTTGGACGGCTTCCATAGATAGAAACCTGATCGTTTGTACACAAAGATCATCTAGTTCGGACCACTGAAACTGTTGTTCTGAAACATTCATCTTACAAATTCCCGCAATAATAGTATTAATAAGACGGTTCAGCCTATGGAACCGCATTGTTTCGCCTCAAACAAGTGTGGTAGAGTAACCTGAAAATAGACGCCTTGCAAGCGCTAAACAGCCATTCGGAGGCCATGACCGCGAAATCCTTTGTTGGTAAAGCAATTATCATTGAGGTCTGACAGCGGCTTATAGATACTCAGCAGGGCGTCAGACTGCCGTAATGCCCCTATGCAGGATTCTTTTGGCGACAATATAGTCCTATTTTCTATTTGTTTTCATTGGCGCTGATAATATATTGAACCAGCAATATCCCGCCAACGTATTAAATAGTGACAACTTCATAATCATCCTCCTCCTCCTTGAAAAGAGGAAAAGGCCCGCATGATGTGGGCCTTTTCCTTATATTACGCTGAATATTATCGTTATTGCCTCATCTATCTGGGCCGGGGTATCTCTTTGTCAGGGTAACGCAGTTCAATATTCTTATAACCCTGCACGGAACCAAAGTCCTTGTAATGCTGATACAGTGTCGCTAGTTTCTCGGTTTCAGAAGCCTCAAGATATGCCGCTGCCTTACCAAGCGGCGCACCCCAGTATATCGGTGTTTTATCGCGGGCATAGAGTACTATCTGTGGTTTTCCTTTGCTTTTAAGTTCTTTAAAGTTCGAAACATCCACATTTTCGATCTCGTCCAGCAACGGTTTCTCAGGAGTCGATTTTTTATCCATTTCCTGTAAAAGCTCAATCAGCTTAATCGCGGCATAAACGTCATCAACATTCCACGGTTCTCCAACAGAGGGTATCGTCCTGGAAGCATAACCGGTGATCTCAACCAGCGGCAAGGAGGCTATCGGAAAATGATCGAGGATCACAAAGTTGTGATCCTCTTTAAGATTTTCCGGCTGTTTCCATGCCAGGTAATACTTTGTTTTGTTATAGGTCACAACCGCAAGCGGTGTTCTGTATTTTGTGTAAACCTGCACCTTGTCTTTTGTGGTTTTGACATTGATGTCGTAGAGCCACGGCAGCTTTGAAAGATTTCTGCCTATAGTGCCTGCGGTATTTGCGTTAAGAGGAAATTCGCTGCCGCCTGCGGCTTCTTTTATCCTGAGTTTCAGGTCGTCGTTAAACCACGGCGGTGTGTCCATTAGTTTGAGCGGGCCGGTGGCCTGGGCAACAGGTGAAACATCTTTGACGTATTTCTCCAGGAAGTAAAAGCCGAAACCGATGCCAGCAAAAATGCCGCACACAACAACGATGATCACCGTTATCAGCAGCCGGTGGGACAATCTTTCACGAGCGGCTTTTTTCTGGGCCTTGGTCTGCTTTTTCTTTGTTGTCGGACCAAAGTTGAAAAAGGGGAATCCCGATTTTTTCTTTTTCTTTTTTGCCAATTTGATCTATACCTTTACGTTATTATCTTTAAGGGCGGCGTTTACAATTTTCATGCATACATCCGAAGCAGAGTAGCCCGCTTTTTTTCCGGCCATGGGAACGAGCGAATGGCTTGTAAAGCCGGGCAGCGTGTTGATCTCCAGGAAGTACGGTTTCTTGTCTTCGGTAAGCAGGAAGTCAACTCTTCCCCAATGGCGGCAGTTAGAGGCGTTGAAACTTTTGACCCCGAGGTTGCTTAAGTTCTTGACGAGATCGCTGTCATCGATCGTATCGAAGAGGTATTCGGTTGTGTCATCGAGATATTTTGCCTGGAAGTCGTAGAAACCTGTTTTTGGTCTTATCTCGATGATCGGCAATGGCTCTGAGTCCAAAATGCCGACAGTGATCTCTTTGCCTGCGATGTATTGCTCGACCATGCATGAGCCGTATTCGTTGAAAGTCGCGATAGCGGTTTCGGATGCCTTGAAGATGTCGGATAAAATGTTGACGCCAACGCTGCTGCCCTGCGAGATCGGTTTTGTGACGAACTTGTAGCCCAGTGCGGCGATACGGTGAGCAATGCTCGTTACCGTGTCTTCGTTTGATACTGTGATGTGCAGCGGGATCGGTACACCGGCGGCAGCTACGGCGGATTTGCATTTGACCTTGTCGAAAGCCGTTATGCTGGCTGCGGAATCCGAGCCGGTGTAGCAGAGGTTTCGCTGTTCGAGTATTGCCTGCAACTGGCCGTCCTCGCCGAATTGGCCGTGCAATGCGGGAAAGAAAACATCAATGGTTTCATCATCGAGGATCGAAAGACGATCCGGTGCAATGTCGAATTCGACAACATCCACGCCTGCCTTGCGAAGCGCCGCGGCAATGGTCGCGCCGCTTTGCAGGCTAATATCACGTTCGGAACCTATGCCGCCGAGCAGTACAGCGATTTTTAATTTGTCGGTTTGGTCAGACAATCGAAGTTTCCCGTTTGAATATTATAACAGCTAATAAGAATTACCAGATTTCCAGTTCGAGTTCGAGTTCGACATTGTTCGTCTCGCGGATCTTTTGCTGAATGGTGCTGATAAGCTCCTTTACGTCAGCGGATTTGCAGCCTTCCTGAGTGATTATGAAGTTGGCGTGCTTTTCGCTGACCTGTGCGCCTCGAACCTGTAGACCTTTCAGTCCCGCACGGTCGATAAGCGCTCCAGCGGAAAGTCCTCTTGGATTCTTGAACACGCAGCCTGCGTTCTTTGTGTTTAGCGGCTGAGAGTTTTTCTTGTAAATCCAAATCTCTTTGATGGTTCGCAGAAGTTGATCGGGATCGGATTCTGCAAGGTCGAATTTAGCATTGAGGATGAACGGCGCGGTTATGTTGACCGAGCGGTAATCGAACACGAGTTCCGGTTTTGCCTTTTCGTAGACATTGCCCAGTCTGTCCATCAGTGTTACGCTTGTGACGATGCTGCCGATGTCACCGAAGCTGCCGCCCGCGTTCATTTTAACCGCACCTCCTATTGATCCCGGGATACCTGCCAAAGATTCGAGTCCGCCGAGGCCTTCGCGTACGCAGTCGAGCACGAGTTTGCCGAGATTGGCTCCGGCCCACGCGGTAAGTTGGGAGCCGTTAAATTCGGTTTGTGTGAACAGGTCGCCTTCGAGTTTTACGACCGCGCCGTCAACGCCTTCATCGTTGACGAGCAGATTGGAACCCAGGCCGAGTACGCGGATGGGCATATTGTTTTCGTTGCATCTTTGGGTAACGTCTGCGAGTTGTTCCACGTTTTCGGGGGTTATGAAGTACTGGGCCTTTCCGCCCAGACCGTACCATGTGAAATTGCTGAGATCGCAATCGGGCTTAACTATGTTTTCCAAACCACTGAATATACTCATCGGCTACCTTCCATATATCTCCTGCGCCCATTGTGACGGCGAGGTCGCCGGGGCGGAGAGAGTTTTTTAAGTATTCTACTATTTCTTCAAACGTATTAATAAATTCGGCTTGGCAACCATTGTCTTTTATGCGGTTGACAAGTACCTGGGCATTTACGAGTTCCCTGTTTTCTTCTGTGTCCCGTACAAAGTATATCTGCGGAACTATTGTTATGTCAGCAAGCTTAAAGCTTTCGGCGAAATCATCAAGTAAAAACCTTGTTCTACTGTACTGATGGGGCTGAAAAATGCATAAAATGCGTTTCGGCGAGTACAATTGGCGTATTGCCTGCAGGGAAGCGCGTATTTCTGTAGGATGATGAGCGTAATCGTCCATTATTGTAATGCCATCGCATTTTGCCTTTAGCATTAGCCTGCGATCCATGCCTGTGAATGTGTGCATCAGCGGGAGAATTGTGTTTGGATCTATCCCCGCGGCGATTGTTACGGCAATTACGGCGAGGGCATTGCATACGTTATGCTGACCGGGCAGGGCGATCTTTGTTTGGCCTACAAGATCTCCCTGATAGATCACATCGAAGTGCTGGAGGCCGTCAATTTGCCGGATATTTTCGGCATAGATGTCGCAAGTGTTTACCATTCCGAAGGTTAGAGTGTTCTGGTCAGGCTTGAGGCGGCTTAGTACTTTTAGCGAGTTCGGGTCCTGGCCGTTCAGGATGACGGTTCCATCGGCTTTGACTCCGTGGGCGAAATCCGTGAAGGCATCTACAATATCATCTTCGTCTTTGTAGTAATCAAGATGATCCTGCTCGATATTGAGTATCACGGCAATCTGGGGGTGGAGGTTGAGGAAACTGCGGTCAAATTCGCAGGCTTCGGCAACAAAGAGGCTTTGAGGGTCGCCGACGCCGCTGTTAGTTTTGAGCTGAACGATGTCTGCGCCGATGATGAAATTCGGTTTAAACTCAGCTATTTTAAGGACATAGGCGAGCCAGCCACTGGTCGAGCTTTTGCCGTGAGTGCCGCAAATTGCTACTCCGTCGAACGAATACATTAGCTTTCCGAGCATTTCGGCGTATTTGATGACGGGTATTTTGGCTGCCTGGGCGGCTATAACTTCGGGGTTGTCGGGCCTTATCGCGGCAGAGACCACCAGTGCGTCGAGGGCCTGTGTGATATTTTCGGCAGAATGACCGATCTGGATGTCCGCACCGAGTTTTATTAGGGAATCGGTTACGGCGGAGGCTTGCTGGTCTGAACCGGTGATGGTCGCACCGTGGGCGAGGAACATTTTAGCAAGCGCGCTCATTCCAATGCCGCCTGCTCCGGTGAAGTGGTATTTTTTTGATCCAATGTTTGTCATAAATAGCAGCAGTTAGTAAATAGTAGTTCGTAGTTAAGGTATTGACGTTATTCTAAATCAGTATCAGTTTTCGGTTAATGCATGTTGCGGTGCAACCTACGGGTCGTTATAGTCTATTCGTACGGATCGTGCAACGGCTGGGTTGAATATTTACCATCGCCGCACGAGTTTCTGATAAGAATAGAGAACGCTATTATGGAATCGGCTTATGAGTGCTGAAAAATTTAGATATTCGGGTCTTAGTGACGAACAATGCGCGAAATTTGATTTTTTTGCGGATATGCTTATCGAAGCGAACAAGGTGCACAACCTGACGCGGATATGTGAGCGCGGCGATATTTATCTGCGTCACTTCGCTGATTCGCTGGCGGTGATTGATATATTGAAACGGATCGAGGAACAGAACGACTGCCAGCGCAGGCTGATCGATATTGGCAGTGGGGCCGGGGTGCCGGGACTGGCGATTGCGATTGCGCTGCCCGGGTGGAAGGTTACTTCGGTTGAGGCGACTGGGAAAAAGGTGCGTTTTCAGCAGAAGGTGCGGGATGAACTGGGGCTTGGTAATGTGCTGGCGGTTCAGGGGCGGGCCGAGGAACTTGCGCATGACAGGGTGCTGCGCGAGAGCTTTGATGTTGTGACGGCGAGGGGACTTGCTAATATGACGATGCTTAGTGAGCTTACGCTGGGGTTTGTCAAGGTTGGGGGGAGCTTTCTTGCGTGGAAGGGGCCGGACATCGAAGATGAGCTTGACGGTGCGAAAAAGGCGATAAAGAAGCTTGGCGGCAAGGTAAGGGATGTGCATCCGTATAAGCTTAGCGATGAGCATCATTTTAATATTATCGAGGTGGGTAAGCTGATGGAGATGTCAGATGAGTATCCGCGTGAGTTTAAGTTTATGAAGCGGTCGCCATTGGGAAAGTAAGCCCATTTGTGATTTAGATGTGACATTTAAGAGTATCGAGCTACTCTTTCATAAGTCTTTTGATAAGCCATCTTCTGTCCTGTTGGTATGAATCATTAACTTGTTCATCTAATGAGGCGTAGAGTGTTGGCAGTGAATATATGTTTCCCTTTTTGTATATAACATAATCGAAATCGAAATCCCGAGACCCAACAATTCTTTCTCTCATGTCTCTTTTGATATAATACACACTGATATCTCTGGCCTGAACGGAATCGAGAAGAGTTTGGGCTTGTTGATGGTATTTATCAAGCCATTCAGGTTTCATATCGCTGATACTATTGCGCCCTCCAATGATTACAATGCTGATTTGGCTGTCGGTCGAGGTTAACTGAAGCGTTTTGTTGTCAAAAGTCTTGACCTCAAGGGAACCAACTTTGAGTGGGAAAAGAGCGTATGCTGGATTTGTTGTTGAACCGTTTGCATAAGAGGACCTGTGCAGACTTGTCCGTAGAACTGTTCCGGTATTCTTACTTAATGTAACTCTGCAACTCTGATAATAATCGGCTCCATTGAATGCAGGTTCTGTATAGTCCCAGTGAATTTCGTCTTTGCGAATTGCAATCTGCTCCGGGGAAGCGTTGGGATTATGCGCAATCTGCCTGCGAATCATTGGGTAGCCGATAAGGTCGCGAACCTGGGTTTCAGTCATTCCTGGTTCGATCTTTTCAAAATTGGAGATGGAGAAGAATGGATTTGCAGTGAAATTTCGATTGAATAGTTCGCGAAGTTTTGCGCCATATTTTGGGTGATTGGAGACATTGGCAGCGATTATTAATAATGCTGCCACCAGTAGTGAGCAGGCAACGAGCAGTGGGAGGATTTTTTTGCGTTGTTTTGCTTCTGGTTCGAGTAGTTCGGCGTAATCTGAAGCGGGGCCCATCTCTGTTATTATCTCTTCCAAGGCCTGATGCGTTTTCTGATCTTCAGCAAGTTCTGCGTAACGCTGGTCCAGATGCGAGGTGACATCGGCGAGCACATCTTTCTTTTTTGGGTGACTAATACCTGACAGGGCCTTTTCAACTTGTGTGATGTAGTTTTTCTTTAAGCTTATCCATGTATCATTTTGTGAGGTCATTTGTTATCTCCTTTTCTGACGGTGGCGATACTGCTAACTATCATTTCCCAGTGCAAGTTCATTTCCTGCAAGGCTTTATGTCCAGTTTCGGTGAGTTCATAATATTTTCTGGGCGGGCCATCTTTGGAAGGCTTCAGTGCAGCAGTTATCAGGCCATCGGTCTGTAAACGAGCGAGGATCGGGTAGATATTGCCTTCACGAAGCTTTAGGCCGTCAATTTGTTTGAGCCTCCGCACCATCTCATAGCCATGACAAGTGTCATGGCTAAGAAGGTTAAGGATTACGATATCAAGTAATCCCTTTCGAAGCTGAGTTTGCCAGTTATTAAGATTCAATGTTACCTCCTTGCTAAAGAAAACCAATGACTCTTTACAGTATACTATATAGCAGTATACTGTAAAGTCAAGAGGATTTTGTGTTTTTTTTGATATCACGGTGAAATATCGCCTTAAAAGATGGCTTGAAGTTGAAATTGCTGATTTTTATGCTTGAATCGGAGTTTTTTTTTGCTATACTTTTGCATTCATGTTTTCGCCAGCGTAGCTCAACGGTAGAGCACCGGTTTTGTAAACCGGCGGTTAAGAGTTCGATTCTCTTCGCTGGCTTTTTTTATTTGTCTATTCATAACTTATCGGGTTTAAGGCAATGCAGGAAGCAATCCAAAAAGCAAGCGCACTTATCGAAGCGATGGAGTATATCCGTCAATTCAACGGCAAGATCATTGTGGTCAAGCTGGGCGGCAGCATCCTCGAAGATCTTGAACTCCAGAAAAAGCTGCTCAATGACATTGTGTTCATGTCTACGGTCGGTATGCGTCCTATTATCGTGCATGGGGGCGGTAAAGCGATCACCAAGGCGATGAATGAGTCCGGGCTTGAGCCTGTATGGGTTCAGGGACGGCGGTACACCGATGAGCGGACGCTTGCGATTGCTGAACATACGCTTGTGCATAAGGTCAATGCTCCTATCTGTGATATGATCAGAGAGCTTGGGGCCGAGAGTATGGCGTTGCATTCTTTGAGCAGCTGTGTGATACTTGCTGAGCCACTTAGACTTGAGAACGAGGACGGGCGCAAGCTCGATCTTGGGCTGGTCGGTAAGGTCAAAGAGATAAACGCCGGGCTATTGGAAACGCTTTGCGCGGCTGGAACGATCCCTGTTATCGCTACTGTTGCGAGAGATAAGGCAGGCGGTAAACTGAACGTGAACGCTGACAGCGCGGCGGGAATGGTTGCAGCGGCTGTTAAAGCTGAAAAGCTGGTTGTTCTGTCGGATACGCACGGGATACTCGAAAGTGTTGCTGATGCGGGGAGCACCATATCGAGCGCTACGGAAAAGCAGATCGAGGATATGGTATCAAACGGGACGATAACTTCCGGGATGATGCCCAAAGTTGAGTCATGCTTTGCAGCGCTGGACGGAGGAGTTAAGAAAGCTCATATCATCGATGGCCGTATCGAGCATTCTCTGCTGCTTGAGATATATACCGAAAAAGGTATCGGCACGCAGATCACAAAATAGTCTTTTTCGTATTATTTTTCAATTTCCCTGTGATTTTCCACCATTGATATTTTAATTTTAAACCTTATATAACGAGGCAAGTTATGAAGACAAACGAAATAATTGAGATGTTCGATAAATATGTTATTGCCAACTACGGACGTTTGCCGCGTGCGATCGTTAAGGGTGAGGGTAACTGGCTTTTTGATGCTGAGGGCAATAAGATACTTGATATGTTCCCTGGCTGGGCGGTAAGCGGTATCGGGCACTGCCATCCTAAGGTTGTTGAAGCGATTCAGGAGCAGGCTGGAAAGCTCTTGCATATCGATAATACATTTTATATTGAGAACCAGGGTAAGCTGGCGATGCTTTTGAGCGAGAGAGGATTCGGAGGCAAGTGCTTTTTCTGTAATAGCGGGGCCGAGGCTGTCGAGGCAGCGATGAAGCTTGCACGCAGGCATACGGCACCTGAGAAATATAAATATATTACGACCGAAGGAAGTTTTCATGGACGGACGTTCGCGGTGGTAACAGCGACGGCTCAGCCGAAGTATCATGAGGGCTTTATGCCGATGCTGCCTGGTTTTGAGTATGTGCCGTTTAACGATATCGAGGCGCTTGAGGAAGCATTCTCTGATGAGGTGGCTGCGGTTATGATCGAGCCTATTCAGGGTGAGGGCGGGATCAATGTCGCGACGCAGGAGTATATGGAAACGATACGGAACCTGTGCGACACTAACGGCGCGATGATGATACTCGATGAGGTGCAGACGGGGCTTGGCAGGACCGGTAAGTGGTTCGGACACCAGCATTACGGCGTTGAGCCGGATATTATGACGATGGCTAAGGCGCTTGGCGGCGGGGCGGCTATCGGGGCGATCATGGCAACCGAAGAAGTTGCCGCTTCGCTTGTGCCTGGTACGCACGCTTCGACGTTCGGTGGGAACCCCCTGGCGTGTGCGGCTGGGATCGCGGTTATCGAGGCTATCGAAGAAGACGGGCTGCTGCAGAACGCTATCGATATGGGCAAATACACCAGGGAGAAAATCGAAGAACTCAAAGCGAAGTATCCTATCATCGACAGTGTTCGCGGTAAGGGACTGATGATTGGCATACAGCTGACAGGGCCTGGCGCCGATATCGTAAGCGAATGTCTTGCCAAGGGGCTGCGTATTAACTGCACACAGGGTACCGTGCTGAGGTTTATGCCTTCGATGACGGTTAGTAAAGAAGAAATTGATTCCGCTGTCAGGATACTTGATGGCGTTTTGGCTAAGGGAGCTTGATTATAATGAAAGATTTCATTTCAATAGATAAATGTTCAAAGGGCGATCTGTTAGAGCTATTGGAGCTTAGCAAGCAGCTTAAGCAGATTGATAAACTTGGCGGGCGCGATACGTGTCTGCCGGGTAAGACGCTTGCGATGCTGTTTGAGAAGAGTTCGCTGCGGACGCGGATGAGCTTTCAGATCGCGATGACCGATCTTGGGGGACACGCGATATACCTAAAGCCCGAAGACATCGGCGTGATCGGTGAGCGGGAGCCTGCGAAGGATATGGCACGAGTGCTGGCGAGGTATGTGCACGGGATCATGGCGCGGACGTTTAAGCATGAAACGATCATCGAGCTGGCGAAGTATGCAGATGTTCCGGTGATCAATGCGTTGAGCGATTATTCGCATCCGTGTCAGGCGATGGCTGATCTGCTGACGATCAATGAGCATTGCGGTGAGCTTGACGGTTTGAAGGTTGTTTATGTCGGCGATGGGAATAATGTCGCTCGTTCACTTGCGTTTGCGTGTGCGAAGTTCGATATGAAATTTGTTGTTGCCGCGCCAAAAGGCTATGAGCTTGACGGCGAGTCGCTCGATATCGCAAACGGCATAACAGCAGGGACCGCGTCGCAGTTGAACGATCCGGTCGAGGCGGTTAAGGATGCGGACATCATCTATACGGATACTTGGGTGAGCATGGGGCAGGAAGACGAGAAGCAGCAGCGGATCGCGGACTTTAAGGACGCCGGGTTCCAGGTGAACGGTGAGCTGCTTAGCCATGCGCCGGGGCGGGTAAAAGTGATGCACTGTCTGCCTGCTTATCGGGGGATGGAGATCACGGATGAGGTGGCGGAGTCGGAGTGCTCGATCATTTTCGATCAGGCGGAGAATCGGCTGCACTTCCAGCGGGCGCTGCTTAAGAAGCTTATGGTGCGGAAGTAGTGAGAGATTTGGTTTGTTGCGTGGATGTGATTTTGAAATCGCAAATATTTTTTTGTTTTGTTAGTTCGTGTGACCCCCTTTTAGTGAAAAGGGGGCTAAATGATTTGGAGGCACGCTGCGCGTGCACTGTTTTATTTGGGTAATTTGTGATGAGACGGATTCTTGTTGCTACTACTAACCGTGGTAAGATGGCGGAGTTTTCTGCTATGCTTGGCAGCGATGTTGAGTGGGTTGGGCTTGGCGATGTTGCGGAGATGGCAGAGGTTGTCGAGGATGGGAGCACGTTTGCTGAGAACGCGGTCAAGAAAGCTGTGGGGTATGCCAAGGCGAGCGGGCTGTGGACGGTGGCTGACGATTCGGGGCTTGTGATCGACGCACTGGACGGAAAGCCGGGGATAATGTCGGCGAGGTTTTCGGGGGAGAAACTGCCTGACGAAGA
>DAOWHR010000287.1 GCA_030641315.1 Anaerohalosphaeraceae bacterium
ATTTTATTTCTTGTTTTCACTTTTTAAGCTAACATGATTAGTTATGGGGTTGTAGTATATAGGATAATAAGAATTTGGTCGTTCATCAGGGGTTGAATATCCACCTGTGCGTAAAAAATCCCTCCATTTATAAGTATTTTCTCCCTCGCCTTCCGTATATAAATTCTTCTGTTCTTCAGTTAGTTCAAAGAAGTTTATCTTTGGTATACCTGCCTCTTTTGCATAAACCAACACGTATTCATGGCTAGTTGCAAAATAAGTATCTGTTGTTCGTCCACTTGGCTTGCTTTGAACAACAAGAGTCCCGATATGATTTTTTTTACTAAAAATGTTGTCACATAAAACCTTTAAGTAAGCCTGTTCTTCATCATCGATTGCAATTGCCAGTACACCATCATGTCGTAATAGTTCTTTTGCAATTTCAATCCTATTTGACATGAATGTTAGCCATGTAGAATGATTAAAACTATTATTATAAGAGAATGTGTTGCCATCACCGACAGTATTGTAAGGTGGGTCAATATAAATCAGTTTTACTTTTCTCGCAAAGCGTTTTTTCAGGCTATGCAACGCCAGCAGATTATTTCCCTTAATTATCAGATTATCCGTGCCTTTGACTTCAGCCACCTTGTGTTGACCTTTGCAGTCAAATCGCTTAAATTTCGTAAAAACCTTCGGGCTTAGTAAGCGATCAATTTCATCCGGGGCAAGGGTCTCGTTCCAGAATATCTCATTTCGCTTTTGGTCTTCTTTGGTTTGCCCGCCTTCAAGCACACAATCCTTGTATGGCCATACAAGGGTTACATCTTTTCTGTCTTTAAGATGATCATCGCCGACAGCAAAACCGATCTTGTTCTTAAAAGCGGTGTATGAATCCGGCAGGAATTGTTTGTTATCGACAAATTTCAGAAATTTGTCTTTATCAAAAACCACCGCTCCGGCCACTTCCACAAAGAAATGCTCTTTGATCTTTTTCTTTGACAACAGCAGCTTTAATAATACAGCATCCAGCTTCAAGGCATGTTCGACTACGATATTCTTATTCAACCGCCCATCAACGACAAACCGCTTATCCTTACTAAGCAGCTTTACCAGTTGTTCCAGCAATACAAGTTTGTTATCTGCCATACGTTCCCTCTTTATCCAGTAGCCGATTTTGTTTTTATCGTTGTAAATTCCACAAAATCCTACCCCCAAACACTTCGTTATGCAATAACTATCTAAGCCCAACAAGCAAATCCGCCAACGAATTATTCGAATGACCCAGTTTAGGTCATTAGAGTTTAGAGTTTTGCATTTGTTTAGGATTTAGATATTAGGATTTAGAATTTTAGACAAACCCCACCCACTCAAAGCGGTCGAGAACGGAACAACCATTCTAACCTGACAACATTCGTCACCTTCGCGAACTTCGTGGTTAATCATTACCCCACAACAATTTACAAACAGTCACCCACTTAAACAAGACAATGCACATCTGTCGACCGCTAAATAAAGCCGAACTTCAAGGCAATAACATTCTTCCACTCCGGGTAATTCGTGCTAACTCCATAATCGAAAAACACTTACCCCCATTAAAAGCCAAATACCAGACATAAACGATCAACCGACCGGTCAATAATACAGGACATTGAACTACCCACAAACAAACCCCAATAACAACCCCAATAACGCCGATCCTCACCCCCAAACCACCCATCTTAACACGACAAAAAACGAAAATCGGTCAGAAACGGTACCGTTCGGTCAGACATCCCCATCTTAACGGTTGATCGGCAGCGTCACCATTACTGTCGTGCCTTCGTTCAACTGGCTTGTAATGCTGACCCGCCCGGCATTGATCTCTATCAGGCGTTTGGCCTGAGTAAGCCCCATCCCCCGCTGTCTGCCTGCCGGTTTATCCGAATAGAACGGCTCGACAGCACTGGCAAGAACATCCGTGCTCATGCCGCAACCATTATCAATAACACTGAAAGTGACATTCTTATCATTTTTGCCAGCAAGGGCGACCCTGACCGGCCCCCTGGAACCGGGGTATGACTCAATAGCGTTTAACAGCAGATTTACTACCGCCGATGTGATCTGTTTCTCATCAACATAAACCGAGTAAGACGGTTCTATCCCTTCAATCGTTATCTGTGGATCTTCGATCCCTGACTTTGCCCCTGCCTTGTCGACAGCGGCAGCAAGCATTTTTTGCAGATTAACATTGCTGCAGGAAGGCAGCTGCGGTCTTGCAAAGGCCATAAGATCGCCGACGATATCAGATATTTCTTTTGTTCGATCCTGTATTTGACTGAGCATCTGCTTTTTATTGTCTTCAGTCTCGATCCCAAACAAAAGCTGTGCCCGTCCTGAGATGACGGCAAGCGGGTTATTCAGTTCGTGAGCGGCACCTGCGGCCATCTCGGCAAGTCCGCTGAATGACTTTGCCTCGACGAGCTGCTGGCGTGTATCTTTTAACTGCGACATGATAGAGGCAAAACGTTCAGCCATGAACCTCTGGTCGCCGGAGCTTGAGACGAGTTTAATTGTTTTTGCAGCCATAGCCGCGAGCAGGCTAAGCGACTCTGCAATCTCCTCAGGTCTGGCAGGTATTCGCTGTTCAAACAGGATAACCGCAAAAACCCTGTTATCGTCGAACAAAGGCGCAATAAAGGCCCGGTTCAGATCAAGCTCAATGTCAAGCTGATCCAACAGCCATTTCATCGTGTCCGGTGCTTTTATTACGGTAAATTCTCTGCGTATATCGGGCGGAACCATAAGAGTCTGGCCGACCGGGTCGACAACATGAGTATTTGCGATACCGGAATCGTCAACCACGGCTGCATCAACCGGTTCTGTCGGATCAGGGTTGACCAGATAGACCACAACGGGACCGGATTGGAAATGTTTCCTGAATAAGCCGGCAAAACATCCGGCAACGTCAACAGCGTTCATC
>DAOWHR010000012.1 GCA_030641315.1 Anaerohalosphaeraceae bacterium
CCGTATGCCCGGTGGTGTGAGAGGCGGGATTCGCCCCGCTTACTCGATACACCGCCTTCATTTTTGCAACCGCTCCTATTTCATTTCCTCGACCGGCTCATCGCTGCCAAATGCTGCAATAGCACGATAGAAACACCACCCAAGCCCGCCGAAAACAACAAGCGTAACCACACCAAGAATAACATACGATACCGCTCCAAGCTTATCAGCAGGAATCGATTTGGCTGCCTCCTCAACGCCTGCCCCTGCACTCGAATCCGCAAGCCGGATCAGTACCGCAGCAATACACGCACTGACATCGGCAGTGGCGATTATACCCGCGCATCTGGCCAATTTAGATGGAGTTACCAACTCATGATCATACCTGTTAAGAACATAATTACTCACCAGTAAGCCACTCATTCCCAGCGCAAACGCGGCATACAACAGCAAACCTTCCAACATACCAGCCGCAGCCAGCCAGACGATCATCACACCCGAAACTACCGATACCGCAAACGCCACACCACTGGCTGATCTGCCCTGGGTCGTACACTTATCGGATACTGTTTTTTCACATACAATACTGTCCTGACGATTCGGATTTTTCATAAGGCTCATAAAGATCGCAATAACCGGTGCGATCCCAACGATCATAAGCCCTACACAATTAGGCAATATCCATTCACCCTCGGGAGTCCGTATGAATCCATCTGCGTTGCTAAAGTCATCGAACAAACTCCAGATAAACAGCGTGCCAAGCACAACCGGAATAAACACACGTATCGAAAAGTTCCACCACTTTCCAAGTCGCCAGTCACTCCTTTCGTTTGCGTGTTGTCTTAGGTTCTCCACTCGGTAGAACCAGCCCAGCACAACGCACTCAAGCAAACCCAAAAAAGCAATACCCCATGTACCGTTAATAAAATCGTCAACGGTCCCAAGCCAGTTCAGCCCTCCCTGGGTAACGAAAACCAGACCGGACCCAAGCCCAACAAGGCTCATCACCGGCAGTACGATCCCTCGTTTCCACCCTGTCTTGTCAACGATACCAGCCAGTACCGATTCCGTTATAGAAAATGCCGAATCGATCCCAAGCGTTATAAGCATGAAGAAAAATATCAAACTCCACCACGCCGCCCCGGGGAGTTGCGCAAGGGCATACGGAAACGCTACAAACGCAAGTCCAGGCCCTTTGGCCACAACATCCCCGACACCGATTGAACTGCCGGCCTGCTGACTTGCATACGCCATCCCACCCAGCGTCGCGAATATCGCTAAACCGCCGATAAAACTTGTAGCAAAATCAGACAGCGCAATGATCGATGCGTTATTATTGATGTCACTCTTTCTGTGCAGAAAGCTGGCGTAAGTTACCATCACACCAAAGGCAAGGCTAAGCGAAAAGAAAACCTGCCCGAACGCGAACCGCCAGGTCGTAGGCTTAGCAAGTTCAGACCATGTCGGATCAAGATAATAAACCAGTCCTTCCATACTCCCAGGCAACGTCAAACCCCGAACCGTCAAAACAACAAGAACCAGAAACGGGAGCGGCACGGTGATCCACACGATCTTGCCGACAAGCTTAACACCACGGAAAATACAAAAGTACATCAGAACCCACGCACCTAAAAGCATCCCGAAGATATGCCACTGAAAACCCCCCAGAGCAGAATCCTTATGATAACCAAGGTAAGTATCATAGAAAAAATTCTTGGCGTTTTCAACCCCTTCTACCCCTTCGCCGGCCCAGGGCAAAGGTGTATCCCTAACTATTGATTCAATACTGTACCACATAAAGCTAAGACAATAGGCAAGAATCGTCGGATAATAAGTGATGATAACAAAGCCGAGAATAACGCCCCACCACCCCACAAACTCAAGCTTCTTATTGCACCTTGCGAAAGCGTTCGGAGCGGCCCTTTGCGTAAAATGCCCCAGGCTGAATTCCAGGATCAACATCGGCACACCAATGCAGAACATCGCAATGATGTAAGGTATCAAAAACGCTCCCCCGCCGTATGAATAAAGCTTATATGGGAAGCCCCAGAGGTTGCCAAGTCCAACGGCAGAACCGACCGCAGCCAGAACAAAACCGCCCCTTGTCCCCCATGTCTCTCTCTGCTCTTCAAGAAGTTCCATGAATGTCAACCTCCATGCTGATCACAATAACTAATCACGTATTGGCTATTCCTATCGCCGCCAGACTGTCCCGCTCGATGATTCCTCGCAGTTCCTCGCGAGGCACGCCGGGCAAATGCGTATCAGCCATCATCCTGTTAAAACCGAGCAAAGTCTCGATGCACTCGTCGGCCTTATGCTCGGGATAGCCACTGCCGAAAAGCAGTTTCCCCATAACATCCGCTTCATGGGCACGGACGATCATTTCATATATCTCCCAGACCCTGCCGCACCGAACCGTAAGGTCCGCATAGACATTGTCGTGCTTTCCGATCATAGATATCGTCTCGGCGACAAAAGGCACACCCATTGCGCCGATTATCATCTTCAAATCCGGGAATCTTATTGCTATCTCATCCAAAAGATATGGCCTGCCGTACTCAAGCACATCGGTGTGATTCCTGGGACCGCAGTTATGAAAGAACACCGCGAGACCAAGCTGCTGAGCCGCTTCGTAAAACCTCATCGCCCTGCTGTGTGCCGGATGAAAGCCCTGCTCGCAGCAATAAAGCACCACCCCGCAAAGCCCAACATCCTTAGTAATTGCCTTAATGCTTTTGACTCCAACTCGATCTTCAACCGGGTTGAAAACCCCAAATCCAACCATTTTCGCCTGCTGTTTGACATAGCGTCCAAGCTCTTTATTTATGTCCGCACTATCGCCCTGGCCGCGGCCGAGCACAACACAAGCGTCAGTTTTTGAACATGCCTCGATATGTCCAGCAACTTCAAGATCGCTCATTGGACACATTAAATGCGTATGAAAATCAGTTATCATGAAACCGGTTATCCCTTCCTTTGCTTAAGAAATGCTCATTGCAAGCATAATAAGCACATACAAACCCAATGTCAAGCATCACAAAAACCAATTTACTAACCATTTCGGTTCAGAAATATTACAGCCGGGTCAATGGCAGGGATTTGTGGAATTCGCTGATCCATTTTGATTTGCAGGAGAATCTTATCAAATTCGGAAGCTGCTGGACAGGTTGTTGTTTTTGCAAACGCATCAATCCGTTTAACTTCCACACATCGATATCGCAAGCTTACTTAGCGATAAGCCTTTACAGAAAAAGCAATTACGTCATTAATTACTTTGAAGATTCTATAATTTCCCTAGCACAGAGTATGCAGAGGCGACAAGTGTGCTGCCATTGATCGTAAGCTACATGTATAACCAACGCTGCTGGGAGAAGCGGGCACTTAGGCTATGGAGCAAAATATTCGATTAAGCCGAAACTTCTGACATTAACCATCGAAGGCTGTTAGTCTTTGTATCGCTAGTTTTACGTCTTCGAATCTTGAGTTTCCGCATTCTCTTTCTATTGCTAGTGCTCCGGTATAGCCTACTTCGGTCAGGGCGTGGAGGAAGTCGTGGTCGCCTACTTTTCCTTTTGACCATGGTGTTTCAGTACCCCAGGTGCCGGGGGTGTCTGTTGGCGTCGCGTCTTTGATGTGTATGTGCTTGATCCACGGGGCAAGAGTTTTAATGGCTGCTACGGGGTCACCTTTGCCGTAGAGGATCATGTTGGCTGGGTCGAAGTTTACGCCTATGGCTGGGTGGTTGATCGTTGTGAGGAATTCACTCAGTTCGTCAGCGGTTTCCTGACCCGTTTCCATGAGGATGGTGATGTCCTTTTGGGCGGCGGCGTCTGCTAGTTCGGTTACCCTGTCAGTGAGAGTCTTGTTGGCTGGGTCTATGAAGCCAAAGTGCGAGGTGAGGTACTTTACACCCAACTGAGCGGTGACATCTATTGCGCCGAGGAAGATCTTTCTGTTTTCGGGCCAGCAGTCGTCGGGGACGATTCCGCCAGTCGCTTCAATCGTCTGAATCGTTGTGTAGTCTTCCTGGGGGAAGCCTATCATTGTTGCGGTGATGGTCCATCCCTGTTTTGCGATCGTGTCAAGGAACGCCCTGCCATCCGGAGCCATTGCGGGAGCTACGTGCAGGTGGATATGCTCGATGGGCAGATC
>DAOWHR010000282.1 GCA_030641315.1 Anaerohalosphaeraceae bacterium
AGCAAACACATGATTAGGCTCACTGAGCCGCTGAGCACCGGTTTGATAGATCCGACCATACCGGCGAGCGGTCTCAACTACCAACTGCCCCTGTGCCATCGTAAGGCAGGCAGGCTTCTCACAATACACGTCCTTGCCAGCCTGCATGGCCATGATTGAAGCCAACGCGTGCCAGCGATCGCCAGTGGCAATCAACACGGCATCCACATCCGTACTCTCGGTAAGGAACTGTCGTAAATCTCTATACATGGCACAATCTTTATTGTCATATTTACTGTCTATCAGGTTTTTGGCTGCTAGTCGCCTGCTCTTCATGACATCACAGACTGCAACCCACTGCACATCAGGTTCGTTCAGCATCCACTTCAGATCATGTGAACCCCGTCCCCCGATTCCGATCCCACCCATCACGATGCGTTCACTTGGCGCAACTTTTGCACCACGACCCAACACCGAGGCCGGAACATAATATGGTACTGCCATCGCACTTGCTGCTATCACCCCTCTTGCCAGAAAACCGCGTCGTGTGAGTGTGGTACTATTGTCAGTATTCATAGGATCTGTCTTTCTCTTTATATTAAATCTTATGGTTTTCAATGAGCAATCAGAACTTCCTTACTAATGATCTTACTGTAGGGTATCAAGAAATTCAACATCCTTGACATATATGCGTCTACTTTGCTGTACTTTCGGTACTTTGCCATGACGGATGCTCCTTGTAAATGTGAGCAGTATAACCTCTCACCAAGTGTCCGCCATCTGTTTAGCACCTCAGTTTGGTTACTCATTCAATCTCTTTGCCTAATTCCAACAAGCCATCTCTGGTGTAAGATTGCATTCCAGCCAGTTAGATGCAAGTATCGCAAAGTCTAAAAGATTTACCTTATCGTCTCCGTTAATATCGCCGGGGATAGGATCGAGATCAGGGTTATCTTCATGCCAGTGGAATGCGAGTATCGCTAAATCGAAAATATCAATCTTGCAGTTTCCGTCAACATCGCCGGGGATAGGTTCAGAACAATATGGTGGTTCACAAGTTGCTATCCATCCTTCCTTATTCCCATCCGGGTTTGTCCCAAAACCAACAATTGTTGAACCGTCAGCAGAAATCCCCTCTGCTCTGGTCAATGTCCAACCGGTCAGGTCCAATTCAAAGTCGTTTTCCAGCAAGTCCTTGAGATTCCACATGCTGTGGTTCGCATACCAGATAAACGCCTCCTCATCGCCCAAGTCAGTTGTGCCTTTTCCCACGATGACCAACCCGTCATCCGAGACATCCCAGGCCTCGCTGTTGCCCCCGTCTGGCAGGTAGCCCAGACCTTGGATTCCTTCTGATGACGTCCAACGGAACGCTTGATTGCCAGATATACCGACCACGACTGATCCGTCGGCCGAAACGGCCCAAGCCCGGCTTGTGCCATTGCCCGGCAGGCAGCCTATGTCCTGTATTCCCTCAGATGCCGTCCAACGGAATGCCCTATCACCCCAGTCGGTGTTGCTATACCCCACCACGACCGAACCATCGGCCGAGACATCAAGGGCTATGCTATAAAAGCTTCCACCCGGGAGATCGCCCAGGCCCTTCATACCTTCGGCTTGTGTCCAACGGAATGCTTCCCGTACCCATACGTGGGGATACGATTCAAACCAGCTCATTCTTCCCACCACGACTGAGCCGTCAGCCGAGGTACCATAGGCTGCACTGTAGACGTATGGTTCCGGAGGTTCGCCCAAATCCTGCATTTCACTTTCAGGGCCTGCACAAAGGAATGCGTGGTAGCAGTAAGCCGCAGGACTGCAATATCCCACCACAAGTGCCCCGTCATGCGAAACCCCTCGGGCTTTGCTCATTGGAGTATCTGGCAGGAAGCCCAAGCCCTTCATACCGCCTGATTCCGTCCAGTAGAACGCTTCCGGGCCATTCGTGGATTTGCTATATCCCACCACAACCGATCCAGCGGCTGAAACAGCATGGGCATGGCTTTCAAAGCCCCCGCCCGATAAATCACCCAAACCCTGAAAACTGGCCGCGTCTGAAGGTGTAATTCCAATAAAGTTCACAGACACAAATCCGAATAACACCAAAATAATCTTAACATCATTACAAAATTGCATTTTTTCATCTCCTATAAAATATCGTTCTTTTCCAACATTTCCCGGATAAACTCTTAACTGTTTCATTTTTCTAACCTTCAGAATCATTTATCATCTTCCTATCAACCTACAAATACACCATCCCCGTATCCCAATGTGATATCCAGCTTCAAAAGTCGCACAAAATAATGAAAATATTCTAAAAAAATTGGGAAAAGTGAAGAATACAGCCCTGACTACCCCAAATAACACTACTGAACTACTCAAATTGGGCATAAAAAAACCAGCGATAGGGACTTGCCCAGTCACTGGTTGTAAAGTGTATCTAACTGCCTCCAGAAAGCCCATATAAGGAACCTCCAATCTATATATAAACACTACCTCACAAAATATACATGTCAAGGAAAATCAACATCTGATGCGTTATTACTAACCCTCAAGCCCTATTTCTCATATTTATATGCAAAGTGATTAGTCCAGCGTTATATTCCAATTAGATAGGCGATACAATCGCCCTGGTATTTATTTGAGAATATAGTATGGCTTCAATGGGTTGAGAAAAGACAGGCAAGAAATGGAGAGTATTCTGGCATGTAACATTGCCTGATGGGACTGTGGACAAGGGCAGCAAGCCATTCAAAGATAAGAAGGTTGCTCAGAGCTTTAAGAAGCACTTTGAGAAACAGGAGCATGTGCTAAAACGTGCTGAGATTGTTGAGCAGTCCTGCTGGGTGAGGCAGTTAGCCATTGGGTAGATTTCTGCCAAGGGTATACACCAAGGACTGCTATACTATATATTCCTGACAGTCAGTGTTGCATTGATTACACAGTGCCATTGTTTTGAAATGCCGAATAGCCCTATAAATGCCCTGAATATTGCCTCTTACGATGGATATTATTCCACGTTTTCGGCTAATCGTTACAGCCATCACAAATACTAAAAATCACCTGAAAAACGTTTGTTTAATACCGCAATTTCCATGCTCACCGGTTAAGCGGGACCACCGCGTTGTCGATAACTCTTGTACCAAAACTCTGGATCAACCATTGTTCATTTTTGGATAACAAAGAGAGACCACGATGAGTAAATTATTGGAAATACTTGGAAAAGCGATAAATGTCAACACCTTCGACCTGCTTTGGCATTGGCTGACATCCGTCGCTCCCAGTGAAGATGTCGACCGGCATCAGGCCGATGAGTTCGCTGAAATACTTGAATCGATAAGCCGGCTGGATATCAATAACGCTTATGAAAAGCTGAAATTCTACCGTTATGAAAACCCGGATTGCGTAGTGGGCCAAATGGCAGAAGTTGACATACTGCTGCACCTTAACGACGTCGAAACGGCCATTGAGATGCTGGAGAAGATACGTCACAAACAGCCTTCCAATACGATGGCACTTTATGTTCTCGGATACTGCTATGAACGAACGCAGCAGCAGGACAAAGCAATCCAGTGTTACCAGGACTGCCTCAAGTTCAAGAATCATTTACAGCTTCCGCATCAGAGAATGGCAGCGATCTATTTCTCCAAAGGCCGTCTCGACAGGGCAATAGAACGGTATCAGCAGCTTATTACCGAACACCCTGACGATATATCGTCAATGGTGCTGTTGGGCTATCTCAACGCAGCCGACCAGAAGTGGGATAAAGCCGTCGATATGTTCAACATGGCAATACTGTCGCATCCTGACAATTTCCACGAGGACAACCAGACCGAAGATAATCAACTGATCGAGAATGGACAAACTGAGATCGCGATAGAAAAAGTGCAGTGGCTTATCGAGCAAACCGGCGAAATGCCCGATCTGCTTGTGAGACTGGCTGATATTTACAGCAAATCGGGGCATACCGCTGAAGCTGTAACATATTATCAGTTGGCAATACAAAAGCAGCCCAGCTATCTTGAAGCGACGATAAAACTGGGAACGCATTTCCTGCGGATGAATCAGCGCGCAATGGCCGCTGAGCAGTTTAACAGGGCTATAGAGATCAACGACGAGATCGTCGATGCTTACATAGGGCTTTCGATGGCTCAGCATAATATGGGTGCAAAGGACGAGGCACTTTCTACGCTGTCGCTGGCTTCGGCGATTCTGCAGAACAGTACCTTGCTGTTCACAGAAGTTGCGACCATCAAACTGCAGATCACTATCGAAGAAATGCACGAGAACGAAAACATCGAAGCGCTTCCGACTGTTCTGATGGAAGATGTTGTCAAAGCTTACGCAAACCAGGCGCAGCTCAATCCAGGCAGTGCCGACACACATTACAGGCTTGCAATGCTGATGATGAGTACGAATAACATGGATTCTGCTGTCGAGTGTCTAAAGACAACGATAGAACTGAATCCGACTCATCACCGGGCTATCACAAAAATTGCAATTTGCCTTCATGAGACCGCAAAATCAGATCAGGCCGTCAATTATCTTAACAGCATAATAGTACC
>DAOWHR010000228.1 GCA_030641315.1 Anaerohalosphaeraceae bacterium
ACAGACGCAGAAGATACCGCGATACTGTCTCAGGCGAATACGATCCATTCTCAGGAACCTCCGTCCGAAAAAACATAAAGGCAAAAGAGGTCAAAAAAACATCTGCCCAAAAGCAGCACGATGAACAGGTAATGCTCATCAGAACACAGATCGCATCCTTCATCACACAGCGAAATCTCCCACAGGCATCGAAAAAATACATCGAGCTTCTTGAAATTGAGCCAAACCATGTCCTCCCAAGACAATACCAGCTCGACATCGCAAACCAGCTTATGTCGGAAAGCAACTGGCCACAGGCCGCAAACGCCTATGAAAAGTTCCTTGCACACTACAGAACATGCGAATACACCGAACAGGTACAGCTTATGCTTGGAATAATACACTCACGTTACATAAAAAATGATGAACTGGCGATCAAATATTTCAAAGCGGCACGCGACAAGCTCTCAGATAACACCCAGAAAAAAATGTGCGATGTCGAACTCGAAAAACTAGAACCTAAAGACCCCCAATAACTCCTTGACGCACAAAAACTGTTGACAAGCAACTCTGACAGTGATAACCTGAATACTTGAATTAAACATAAAAAACGCAGATTGACGATTAATTATTTGCGTTCAGTTAATAGCCATTTGTCGGAGATACCGAAATGTCATCCAAAAAATTCTTTCTTATCACTGCTTTTATAATGCTCACAACTCTATGTTTCGCCGAAGTCACCCCGACTGGAACGGCCCCTCAGCGAAAGTTCCCCTACAATGCTCAGGCAACAGGCATGAGGATCAACATCAGGGCTGGCGCGAACACCTCATTCTATGACTGCGGATCCATCAACAAACCGGACATCGTTATCGTCATCGCCGAAAAGAACGGATGGGCAACCATCGTACCCCCGAAAGGGTCGTTCTCTTGGATTAAAACTGAATCCATCAAGGTTGATTCGGTAAACAAAAATATCGGAATCGTTACAGAAACAGCCTCTGTATACGCTGGCTCAGAGATCACAAACCCACTCTACTCCGGTGCCGAACAACTAAAACTAAACCCCGGCGACCAGGTCACTCTGCTCGGAGAAACAAGAAACATCTACTCAAAGATTGCCCCTCCAACCGGTGCATACCTCTACGTCAATACAAGGTTCCTTCAATACACAGGGCCAGTCAATAAAAAACCGTTCGACCCGACAAAACCTGAACAAAAAACAGAAGATGCAAAACCCGATGCCGACAAAACCGTTACACCGGATAAGACCGTAACACCTGACAAAACAGCCGCCCCCGACAAAGAAACCGTCAAACCCGAGCCGAAAGACGAAAAACCTCCCGTCAAGCCTCAGGACCCACAGGAAACAAAAAGGCTTCTACAGTGCCGTGACCTCGGTGATAAAATTGTCGCAGAACTCAAAAAGCCGGTAAGCTTGCAAAACTTCAAAACGATCAGAACCAGACTCCAGGAGATCGTAAAGGACCCAAAAGCCGGCAAGGCCACACCTTATGCACAGTACCAACTGGAAATGGTCGCAAGGTTTGATCTCGCTCTCGATGCCGGAAAAGAACTTCAAAAACAGCAGCAAAAACTCGACAAACTCAGAAATGACATAAAAAAGAAGCTCGCCCAGCAAAAGAGCAGACTGCCCCAGCCCGGCAAATTCATCATCACCGGCAAGATCAGACCATCACAAATATACACTGCAAAGAACGGACAAGCCAGATACCTCATCATCGACAAGGTAGGAAAGATCGCAGCCTACGCGATCCCCGCAGGCAACCTAAACCCATCGGACATCAACAAACTAGCAGGCGACAAAGTAGGCCTCGTAGGAAAAATTGAAACAGAACAAACATCCACCATACCACTGATTAAATTCACCGCCATAGAAAAACTATAACACTCACAAAAGGCCTCCGTTACTGACGGGGGCCTTTTTCATTTCTACTTAACAACCGCCCCCGCCTTTTCCTTGCCAAGTAGCTCCAGAGGCCACATCACAACCGGCAGCGGCGTTACCACGACCTTCGGCTCGCTCAAACTCCCGCCAACCTCAACCTTAACAACAGCCCCCCCGATACCCCGAGCCAGAGACTCAAGCAAAGATGGGTCCTTCGTCAGATCTTTGCCGAATGCCGTAAGCTCGATATTGACTTTCTCACTATCGAGATCGACCGTCCCGCTGCCCTGAAAAACATTCAGATCGCCGATCATCCGAACCTTCTCAAACACTACCGTATTCCGCTTAATATAAGCATCCACAGTTATCTCATTGAACATATGATCCGCAGGATTCGTCAGGCTTATCACCGCAAGCACCTTATCGATAAAGGAACGCTTTGCGAACTTCATATCCTTAACATCGAGCTTAACCCTGCCTATCCTCGAATCAGGTTTATCGAATTCTCCATCCATACCAAACTGGCCGAATACCTTCCCCTGCCAGTTAATCTTTTCGTCTGCCTTGTCTTCGGACTTATCCGCAAACATCTTACCAATATCAAGTCCGTCAAACTTTGTCTGCACCACATACCCCATCCCCCCCGACTCCAAACGCTTACAGCTCAGACCGCCTGCAACCTTCCCGCCATAACAATCCGCCAACATATCCTTAAGAACAAACGAATCGCCGACCGAGTCATATTGATACTTTGTTCGCAAATTGCTGAGCTGATACCCCCGCAGTTTCATCTGACCAATACTTATCTCACCTTCACCGCCGATGATCCCCCCATCAATACTATATCTCCACGTCCCAGCGGCACTCCCCGTCGCTTCACTGATGTCGCCGTCTTCGCCAAGCCCCAGACCGTCAAAACCGATCAAACTGCCGAACCCGAACCACCTCCCTGTCTTTGCGTCGCCGTGCGCCTTGATACCATCGAACTTAATTTTGACCTTGCCTCTCGGCCTAAGTGCCTCATAAATACCGCGCACCTTTTCAGACATACCCCCGACTGCGACCTTCTCCAATGCGATCTCATCGACCGTCACCGAAACATCATTATCGTATCCATCCTCTACACCCGTATTCACACCACCTGCTATCGTCAGCTTATACTCGCCCCCATCAGCATCCCTGCTCTTTGCCAGGACATTCAGCTTTTCAAACGATACCCCTTCTTCCGTAACGACCAGTCCCCCGCTGATATTCTCAAAAACATATCCCGCCCCTTTAATATCCACCGTCCCATCGCTGCAATCCAGCCTTGTCCGCACTGCCTTATATTCACTGCCCCTAAGTTCCACATTACATTTTGCTGCCATGCTGACAGTTGCATCGTATGTCAATTCGTTCGGCTCGCCGCCTTCTCGCAAAAACCCCACCCATTCCTCGTCAATCTCAACACCATCGCACTCAACATCCATATCAGCAGCGACCTTCCCATCCTCGCCCCCGCTGCTTACGACATCACCTCTAACCCTGATACTTCCCCCGCTAAGTCCGCCAGCCATCTCACTGACCAACACTGTATCACCTGATATTGTCGCCCTGAGACGTACACCCTCGATCACCAACGGCAGCTTACTCCACCGTACATCAGCACCATCGATAGCAAGATCGATAACTATATCCATCTCATCGCCGCCCTCT
>DAOWHR010000031.1 GCA_030641315.1 Anaerohalosphaeraceae bacterium
ATGGACGTTAGAACAGCTATCGGCGAAGCGATGTCCGATAAGCTGATTTCGTTTGACGGTTATCCTCTGATCGTGGGTGGCAGGTATGCATTGGGTTCCAAGGAATTCACGCCTGCGATGGTCAAGGCGGTATTTGACAACCTTAACGCTGAGAAACCAAAGAACGGCTTTACGATCGGTATCGAAGATGACGTAACCGGTACGAGCCTTGATTACGACGCATCGTTCGACACTGAACAGGACGTATACAGCGCGATGTTCTACGGTCTTGGCAGCGACGGTACAGTGGGCGCTAACAAGAACTCGATCAAGATCATCGGCGAGAAGACAGACAACTACGCACAGGGTTACTTTGTGTATGACTCGAAGAAAGCAGGCGCCGTAACCGTTTCGCATCTGCGATTCGGCAAGGACAGGATCCGCAGCCCATACCTGGTAACGAAGGCTGATTTTGTGGCATGTCATAATCCTAGTTTCCTTGAGAAATACGATATGCTTTGCAACCTTAAAGAAGGCGGGACATTCCTGTTAACCTGTACGCATAACAAGGACGAAGCATGGGATACGCTGCCTGTCGAGGTTCAGCAGCAGCTTATCGACAAGAAGGCGAAATTCTACGTTATCGACGCTATCCATATCGCAGAAGAGCTTGGGCTTGGCGCACGTATCAACGTTATCATGCAGACGGCATTCTTTAAGATCAGCGGTGTAATCGATGGGGCAGTAGCTATCGAAGCGATCAAGGCAGCGATCAAGAAGAGTTACGGCAGTAAGGGCGACAAGATCGTAAACATGAATAACGCGGCAGTCGATGCGGCACTTAGCAAGGCATTCGAGGTTACGGTACCAGCGACATCGAGCAGCAGTTTGAAGATGGCTGACGCGGTTCCCGCTGACGCACCTGAATTTGTCAGGGAAGTAACGGGCGTTATCCTTTCAGGCAAGGGCGACAGTCTGCCAGTGAGCAAGATGCCGATCGACGGCAGGTTCCCGGTGGGCACGACCATGTATGAAAAGCGTAATATCGCGGTTAACGTTCCCGAGTGGGACCCTGCGGTATGTATTCAGTGTACGCAGTGTTCGTTTATTTGTCCTCATGCGGCGATCCGTGTGAAGGCTTATGAGCCTGAGTTCCTTGAAAAGGCCCCTGCGTCATTTAAGAGCGCTGAGGCAAAGGGTAAAGATTTTGCGGGTATGAAGTATACGGTTCAGACGGCTGGCGAAGACTGCACGGGCTGCGGGGCGTGTGTTTATCAGTGTCCTGCTTTGCAGAAAGACGAGAACAAGCAGCCTACCGGTCGTAAAGCGATCAATATGGTCGAGCATGAGGCTATCAGGCTGCAGGAACGTGAGAACTATGCTTACTTCCTTTCGATCCCTAATACGGACGACAGCAAGTTCAAGAGAAAGAGCGTCAAGGGCAGCCAGATGATCCAGCCTTTGTTCGAGTACAGCGGTGCCTGTGCGGGCTGCGGTGAGACAGCTAATGTTAAACTGCTGACGCAGTTGTTCGGCGACAGACTTTATATTGGCAACGCTACGGGGTGTTCATCGATCTACGGCGGTAATTTGCCAACGACTCCGTATACGACGAGAGAAGACGGCAGAGGTCCGACATGGAGCAACAGCCTGTTTGAAGACAATGCCGAGTTCGCATACGGAATGCGTTTGACTGTCAATAAGTTCGAAGCGTTCGCTGTCGAACTGGTGGGCAGGGTTGCTGCTGCTGGCTGTGTGGATGCGGGACTTGCTGACGAGTTGAAGGCGGCTGTTGGCAATCAGCCTGCTCAGGAAGATGTCGAGGCTCAAAGGGAACGTGTCGCGACGCTTAAGGCACAGTGCGAAAAGAGCGATTGCGAAGACTGCAAACAGTTATTGACAGTTGCTGACTACCTTGTAAGCAAATCTATCTGGGCGGTCGGCGGCGACGGCTGGGCGTATGATATCGGTTATGGCGGCCTTGACCATGTGCTTGCGAGCGGTGACAACATCAATATCATGGTAATGGATACTGAAGTATATTCCAATACCGGCGGTCAAATGAGTAAGGCAACACCGAGAGCGGCTGTTGCGAAGTTCGCAGCGGGCGGTAAAGGAATGCCTAAGAAAGATATGGGCCTGATCGCGATGAGCTACGGTAATATCTTTGTTGCACAGATCGCGCTTGCGGCGAATCCGAATCAGGCAGTCAAGGCGATGGTCGAAGCTGAGAACTATGACGGTCCATCACTGATCATCTCTTACACGCATTGCATCGCTCACGGTATCAATATGACGACCGGCGTTGACAACCAGAAACGTGCTGTCGAGTGCGGTCACTGGCCTTTGTACAGGTTTGACCCGCGTCTTAAGGCGGAAGGTAAGAATCCGCTGCAGCTTGACTCTAAAGAGCCGACAGGCAGCTTTGCTGATTACGCTTATGCTGAGAACAGGTATCGCACGCTCAAGCAGAGTAAGCCGGAAGTCGCGGCGGCTTTGATGGAGCAGGCGACGCAGGATGTTAAGAGCAAGTACTGCCTGCTTAAGAAGCTTGCAGAGCTTAAAT
>DAOWHR010000075.1 GCA_030641315.1 Anaerohalosphaeraceae bacterium
ATTTAACACTGCATTGCAACCGCGGCCTTACCATCTGACTGCAATATCCATAACAAATCTATGACCATTTACACAGTTTATTTTACACCCTCAAAAAAAATGGAAGGCCCCGCCGTGGCAAGCGAACCTTCCATTTTTTAAGTTTATGGCTGTATCGACAGCCAAAAGTTCAGTGAAATTATCTCTTCTTAGCTTTTTTCTTTGCGACCTTCTTTTTTGCAACTTTCTTCTTTGCTACCTTCTTTTTTGCAACTTTCTTCTTTGCTACCTTCTTCTTTGCAACTTTCTTCTTTGCTACCTTTTTCTTTGCAACCTTTTTCTTTGCAACTTTCTTCTTTGCAACCTTTTTCTTTGCAACCTTCTTCTTTGCAACTTTCTTCTTTGCTACCTTCTTCTTTGCAACTTTCTTCTTTGGAGCAGCTTTCTTCTTTGCTACCTTTTTCTTTGCAACTTTCTTCTTTGGAGCAGCTTTCTTCTTTGCTACCTTTTTCTTTGCTACCTTCTTCTTTGCTACCTTTTTCTTAGCGACTTTTTTTGCCATAGTTTACTCTCCTTTCGGCAATACCACATTTTTCACTGAACTTGCTTTCTATAACTGTCGTAATTATACATGTTTATCGACAAAGTTTGCAAGAATACTTCATGAATTTTTTTTCTACGTCCTCTAATTACACTGTTATCAATGCCTTCTACAGTGGTTTGAATGGAGTGTTTTGATGGTTGTTTTATTACTCAACTAAGTTTTGCTGAATCGGGTATGAAATAACAAAATGCATTGAAACAGGTGTTTGAACGCGTTTTACGCAATGGTAGTATTGTGCTGTTTGAAGAGTCAATTGTGTACTGCTACAGTAATTAAGTATGTGTTGACCATGTGCTTATCGGCTGGAATAGAAGAAATGGGAGGTATTTTTTTTTTTGAAAAATAGCTTTTTTATATCATTGTTGTTAGAATAATGTTCGTTACTAACAACCAGTTGTTGGATTTGAACGATATGGCAAAGATAATTTTATTCGGTGGAACGTTTGATCCTGTGCATATCGGCCATGTTACTGTGGCTGGATTCGCCCGGGATAAGACCTGCGCAGATCAGGTTGTAATGATCCCCGCAAAGCAGTCGCCTCACAAGAAAGTTTCGCCTATGGCGTGTGATCGCTATCGGTTTGAAATGCTTCAGTTGGCTGTCGAAGGAATGACTGGTTTTTGTGTGAGTGATTGTGAAATTACTCGCGGCCTACCAAGCTATACAATTGATACCGTCAAGTATTTCCATGATCAATTTCCTCAAGCTAAGCTGTATTGGCTTGTTGGTGCTGATGCAGTAGGAAGTCTGCATCGCTGGCATCGTATAGATGAACTTGTAGAGTTTTGCACATTGTCTGTTATGTATCGGGCGGGATTTGGGTTACCTGATATGAGTTTACTGAAATCGGTGCTCAGTGAGTCCAAAATAAAGGAACTGGAGCAAAATATAATTGAAACTCCCTTGATCGATGCCAGCAGTACCCTTATTCGTCAGTATGTTGCTGATGGACGTGAATTTGATCATTTGCTCGACAAAAGGGTGGCAGAATACATCAAAAAGAACACACTATATCGTTAATTTGTGATTTTTTATATCTTTTTTATTGCCGTTGTTTAACCAAATTGGTTTTTATTTGACAATCCCGACAGCTAAATTATAATGCCTCAATTAGTAATTATCGGGCAGCAAGTCCGTTTAAAATGTCTTTGATTCAGTGGAGATTATTAATGTTTTACAGAAAGCTCTTAGTTGCCTGCGTTGCAATCGTTTTGATGTCTTCATCTTTTTGTCCGGCTGCGGATACGACAACTGATGAACAGACGGTAAGTAATAACTGGAATGATTTTCTGCACTATGCCAGGATCGGCAGGCTCGACCTCGCCGGGGCGTTCGGGCAGAAACTTCTCGACAGCAGTCCCGACCCTGAAGCGGTACTTGATCTGAGCAATAATAATCCCAACGGTTACATGCTGCTGGTGAAGCTCAATTCATCTGATACGGAGCTAACGGATATCAGCGGCGCGATCCTGGATATTATTGAGGACGGCCGTTTTATTCGACGCACCGATCCCAAGGTCATTACTGAGGAGATCCGTCGTCTAAGTTCCACTATGCGGGCCAAACTCGCAGCAGAAAAGCGACTTAAGAATACCGGCGAATATGCTATACCTTTTATGCTCGATGCTCTTGCTGACGTAAGCAGGAAGTCGGAGTTTCCTAATATTATCAGCGCAATGCCTAAGATAGGCCGTGAGGCTATCCGTCCTTTGGCGGCGTCTATCCAGACGGAAAATGTTGCAGTCCGGGCCGAGATAGTTCGTGCTCTGGGTGAAATAGGTTATTTTCAGCCATTACCATATCTTAAGTATGCCGTTGAAAACGATTCATCAGAAGAAATCAAGCAGCTTGCTTCGCGTATGATCGAGAAGATAGATCCTTCTGCGTTGAAACTTTCGGCGGCGGAGTTGTTTTTCCAGCTTGGAGAGCAGTATTACTATCATAATGATTCTCTTGGCACAGATGACGCGTATGACTTTGCCAATGTCTGGCTGTGGAACTCTGACGAGAGCAAACTGGTTCGGCATGAAGTAAGCAAGGATTATTTCAACGAGCTGATGGCGATGCGTTGCTGTGAGTGGGCGTTGAAGGCTGACGAGAACATTGGCAAGGCAATCGCTTTATGGGTTGCGTCGTTCTTTAAGGCGGAATCTTATGGTGTAGCTCAGCCTGAATACTTTGCGACGGGCCACGCAGATGCTATTACATATGCCAGAACAGCAGGCGCAGAATACCTTCACCAGTCTCTTGAAAGGGCGTTGAAGGATGGGAACGCTTATGTAGCCCTTTGGACAATAGAAGCTCTTGCGGCCACCGCTGGCGAGAAATCTTTGTTGTACAGTCTTGGTATCGAGCAGCCTTTGGTTAATGCTCTTAGCTTTAAAGACACTGCTGTCCGTTACAGTGCGGCTCTTGCGATAGGTTCTGCTCTTCCAAACGCGGAATTCATCGGCAGCAAACTGATAGTCGAAAACCTTGCAAGCGCTATCAAAGTTGAAAATGGAACGGAAGCTCTTGGCGAAGATTCGGCAAGTACATACGCGATGCGTTCTGTCGAAGTGATGAAAACGCTGGCTGTTACGGGCAACACTGTTGTTGATCTGTCCGAGGCCAGAACGGCACTTATTGAGGCTACAAAGGGTAGTTGGGAAGAGATGCAGACGGCAGCAGGCGAGGTTCTGGCAAGGCTTGAAAGCCCCGATGCTCAACGTGCAATCGCCCAGATGGCATTAAATGAAATGAACTCAATGGACGTTCGCAACAGCGCGTTTCTGTCTTTGGCAGTTTCGGCCAAGCAGAACGCGAACCTGCTTGAGGACGGTCAGTTAGACGCGATCTATGAACTGGTCGGTTCCGAGGACAGTGATCCGGATCTGAGAAGCAATGCGGCGAGTGCTTACGGTGCGTTGAATCTTCCGAGCAGAAAAGTCAAGACTCTTATTCTTGATCAGGCTAAGAGGTAGCCTGTCAGGTTCGGGTTTAGGAATATACCCTTAAAGGGTAGTAAAATTCCGCGAGCAAAGTCGTAACTTACGGTCGCGGCGTTAGTTGGCTGCGCAGAAACGGGAAGTTTAAATCGTGATCAGTATATAGCTTCCAGAAAGACATTTATGTCTCAGCAAAACCAGGAAAACGAATTCTGGCGAAGTCAGGCGATGAAGTGGATGGGCGTTGGGATAGAGTTTTGTGTGGTTGTTCTTGCATTTGCGGCAGGAGGCTATTTTCTGGACGGCTACTTTGATTGCGAACCTGGATTTACGATCATTGGCTTCTTGATCGGTTTTGCGTTGATGATCTATTCAATGTTAAAACGAGCCGGCGGTATTAAATAAGAGATTTTGCATTGTCTGAAGTCTGGTGCGGGATGGGTTTCGGTGTCTTTGTTGTTTCGAGGCAGGAGAATAATTAACGATACAGCAGTCGGCGTTCGACTGGTAATTACGACAGTGTTGTCTAATTTGATTGGTGTAAGGAATGAGAATCAGTTTCTGGAAAATGCTGGTAACGGCGTTTGCCGGTGCGTTCTTGTTTGCTTATGTTTACCGCCTCAGCGAGCAGTTTGGTGCCGAGGCAGTGTCTGGCTGCCGATTGGCGATATTGCTTAGCGCGGTGTCAGGTGTTTGCGGGATGATCCCAATGGCAGCAGTTAGAGCCGCAAACATCAACAAACGGATTTTGTCCGTATTTATCGGCGCTTCGGCAAGGTCCCTATTTGTTGTTGCCGGGATAGTCGTAATTGAACTTGCGTTGGTTCCCAGCGGACTGTGGTTTGTCGGTTTTGTCTTGTTGTTCTATTTTGTATCTTTAACCGCTGAGACTTATTTAGCGATCAATCTAATTTCTATGCGGGCACCAGCATAATATGTTGCTTAGTTTATGAATTCAATACTTGCCAATATGAATCTGCTTGAAGAGATAGCGAGCAAGACGCTGTTTAATTGGGGTGCGTTCAGATTCACAAACCACATGCTGATGATCCTTATGGCTTCTATTGCTCTGTTGGTAGTGCTGCCTTTATCAATCCGACGAAAAGCTCTTGTTCCGCATGGTTTCGGGAACATGATCGAGGCTATCTGCATGTTTCTTCGTGAAGAAGTTGCCAGGCCTTTTTTGCACGATAGAACCGATAAATATATCAGTTATCTGTGGACGATGTTCTTTTTTATTCTGACGATGAATCTATTGGGTATGATCCCGTTTAACTATATAATTTATCTGTTCACACGTAGGGAAGTTCATCTTATCGGTGCTGCGACTGCAAATATCTGGGTGACAAGTGCATTGGCTTTTTTCTCGTTCTCTCTTTTTCATGTCGCTGGCATCCACGAACAGGGCTTTTTTACATACTTCAAAAATCTTTCACCAAGGGTTCCGTGGCCCTTGATGCCATTTATGTTCTGTATGGAGCTTTTGAGTACATTTGTTCGGATGTTCTCTCTTGCGGTTCGATTGTTCGCGAATATCCTTGCCGGTCATCTTTTGCTTTTTGTTCTGATCAATCTGATCCTGATGTTTAAAAATCCCGCTGCCGGTGTCGGCAGTGTTATCGGTTATGTTCTGATGAGTTTGCTTGAAGTGTTTGTCGCGTTTCTGCAATCTTATATATTTACGTTTTTGACCGCGATATTTATCGGATTCGCGGTTCAGCCGGAACATTAGAGTATCATATTAAGTTAATATAAGTTGTTGGAGAAGTTGCATGTTTGAGATGATGGGAATGTTAGCGGAAGCGGGTAATGAGATTGCCCAAACAGGTATTACTATTGGTGACAAGGGGCTTGGAATGCTTGGCGGTCTGATCGGTTGCGGTCTGATCGTGATGGGCGCTGCCCGGGGTATCGGTGACATCGCAGGCAAAGCGACCGAAGCGATCGCTCGTCAGCCTGAGACAGGAGCTCGTATCTTTACGACGATGATCATCGCAGCTGCCCTTATCGAAGGTGTTACGCTGTTTGCGCTGATCATTTGTATGCTTGCCGTATTAAAAGGTTAGTTTTGAGCATAGAAAGATAGTTGTATGAGAAAATTCATATTGCTTATGTTTTTCTTGTGTCTGGTCTGTACAGTTGCAGCTTCCGAGCCTGCTGCGCATGAGTCAGATGAAGCCGAAGCCGGTGGGCCGAGCGTTTTTTCGGGCTACTATGGCGAGGCTATCTGGACTCTTGCGGCATTTGTTCTGCTTGTTGTTGTTCTTAAAATAATCGCCTGGAAGCCGCTTCTTGCCAATATTCAGTCGCGTGAAGAGTATATAGCCAGGCAGATCAGTGAAGCAGAAAAGATCAAACATAAGGCTGACGAAATACTGGTCCAGTACCAGGAGAAACTTGCCGGTTCCGAGGGTGAAGGCAAAAAGATAATCGCTTCTCATACCTCCAAGGCCGAAAAGGAAGCACTCCAGATCGTCGAGAAGGCAAAGTCCGATACAGAGGTCCTCAAAGCCAAAGCGAAGCTCGACATCGAACGGAACAGAGTCGAGGCAATAAGTGATCTTTGGCTCGAAGCCGGTGATATGGTGCTTAAGCTGGGCAAAGAGGTGCTGGGCAGGAACCTTACGGTTGATGACAACCGCAAGCTGATCGGCGAAGCTATAGATAAGTTAAAAACAGACGAAACAGAAGTTTAGTTTGTCATTGTAAAAACTATTACGGTAGATATGAGTGAATCGGTTCGACATGTTGTTCGCGAGATATACAGTGAGGTTCTGTTTGAGCTGGCCGAGGAAGCAGGCCAGGTCAAAGAAGTAATGGACGACCTCGAGCGTATCGTCGGCGTGATCAGTGGCAATGACGAGTTTGCGGCGTTGCTGAATTCTCAGCAGCTAACAGGCGAAGAGAAGACTGACATCGTGCAGCGTATCTTTAAGGGCAGGGTCAGCGATCTTACTCTGGATTTTTTGCGGGTACTTGCCCGGCGAGGCAGGCTGTCGTTTTTGTCTGGTATTTCTGATAAGTACGAAGTGATGGTCGATGTCCATCATAAGCGTTCGCTGATAGAAGTAACGCTTGCCAAATCGCCAAGCGATGACGAACTGGAAAAATTAAAGAACGATCTCAAGGATGCAATAAACGGCGATGTTAAACTTGTTGTTAATATCGATCCTGAGATAATCGGCGGTGTGATAATAAAAAAGGGCGATAAGCTGGTTGATAATTCGCTTCGCAGGATACTGAACAGAGCTGTCAAAACGATCGTGCAGCGTTCGCGAGACAAATAATATATAAGACACAAGGCATATTTGATGAAATTCGATGTAAACGAAATCAGCAGTCTGATCAAACAGGAGATCGGGCGATATAAGAGCGAGATCGATGTCGCTACTGTGGGCAAGGTGCTTGAGGTGGGCGATGGTATTGCTAAGATATACGGCCTGGAAAATGCCATGGCCGGCGAGATGCTCGATTTTGGCAATGATGTTGTCGGCGAAGTATTCAACCTTGAAGAGGAGCGAGTTGGAGCAGTTATATACGGCGACTATCGAAAAGTTAAAGAAGGATCACAGGTGCGTTCTACGGGCAATGTTCTTTCAGTTCCTGTTGGTTTCGATATGCTTGGCAGGGTGGTCGATACCCTGTGCAGACCTATCGACGGGCTTGGTGAGATAAAGGCCGAAGGCCGAAGGCTTGTTGAATCGAATGCGCCGACAATATCCGAAAGGCAGCCTGTTCGACAGCCTCTTGAGACCGGACTTAAAAGTATTGACGCTATGACCCCTATTGGTCGTGGTCAGCGTGAACTTATAATCGGCGACCGTAAAACCGGCAAGACCGCAATCGCTCTCGATACGATCATCAACCAGAAGGGCAAAGATGTTCTCTGTGTATACGTCGCTATCGGTCAGAAGGAATCGACTGTTGCCGAGGTTCTCCGTACTCTCAAAGAGCACGGCGCGATGGAGCATACTGTTATTGTCTCAGCCTGTTCGGGTGAAAGTGCCGCGATGCAGTATGCGGCTCCTTATTCCGGGACCGCGATCGCAGAATATTTCATGTATGAACACGGCAAAGATACTCTTTGTATCTATGACGATCTGAGCAAACACGCAGTTGCATACCGTGAGCTAAGTTTGCTTCTTCGCAGGCCGCCGGGCAGAGAGGCTTATCCTGGTGATATTTTCTACCTTCACAGCAGGCTTCTTGAGAGGAGTTCAAAGCTTAGCGATGAGCTTGGCGGCGGATCGCTGACGGCTTTGCCTATTATTGAGACACTCGAGGGGCAGGTATCGGCGTATATCCCGACCAACATAATTTCTATCACTGACGGCCAGGTGTATTTGCAAAAGAGTCTTTTCCTTGCAGGTGTCAGGCCAGCAGTCGATGTTGGTATAAGTGTTTCTCGTGTTGGTGGCGACGCCCAACCGCCAGCGATGAAAAAGGTTGCTCCGAAGCTGCGTCTTGACCTTGCGATTTTCCGTGAGTTGCAGGATTTTGCGAGGCTTGGCACGGATCTTGATCCTGCGGCACAGACCCAGCTGGACAGAGGTTACCGTATGGTCGAAGTGCTGAAGCAAAGACAGTTCGCACCTCTGAGCGTTGGTGAGCAGATTGTAAGTCTGCTGGCTGGTTCTTCCAGTGTTCTTGATGATATCGCTGTTAGCTCGGTCAGTCATTTTATGGAAGAGCTGCTTTTATGGATGAAGCTTGAGGCGAGCGAATATATAGATCAGGTCAACGAAACGAAAGATCTGACAGATGAAATGAAGGAAAGTGTTATCGCCGCTATCGAGGCGTACAAGATGATCTACAGGTTCTCGTTCGGCGGGTGATGATTTAGATAAGGATTAAGGGCAGGTAAATATGGCATCAATTCGTCAAATCAAGCATCGCCAGCAGGCCGCTGAGAATATCAGCAAGGTCACCGGTACGATGGAGACGATCAGTGCTGTCCGTTACCGCCATCATTATAAGAAGTGGGTTGAAGGTCTGGATTTTTATGACAACCTTGCAAGACTGGCGTACCTGACCGTTACGGCAGAAAACACGATCAAGCATCCGCTTTTGATCGCGAATGATTCCAGGTGCCATGCGTTGCTGGTGATAGGCAGTGACCGTGGTCTTTGCGGCGCATATAACAGCAATATCAATCGTCTGATCGATGTCCATGTTAAGATGGCAAAGCGTTTTTCAAGGCAGTTGAAAGTTTATGCCAAGGGTGTAAAGGCAGTGAACTATCTCAATCACAGGGGTATTGAGATCACTGAGGTTTACGATGATTTTGACGAGGTTCCGTCGGTTGAAAGGACGCAGGGCATTGCTGAGGGCTTTATGGAGCAATATTCTGCCGGCCAGATCGGTAGACTAAGTATTGTATATACGCGGTTTTTCAGTACGGCAAGTCAGCGGGCACAGACTCTTTCGATATTGCCCGTGGCAGAGCTTATCGATGATCTGACAACCCGGGCGACGGTGATATGGCCCTGGGAGCTGAATTTTGAGGATTTTATTCTCTCGCCCGACGAAAACGAAATATTTGAAAGCCTGGCAGGGATGATGATCCGCACGGCGATTACGGGCTGTTTTAGAGAGGCGGCTCTTAGCGAGCATTTGTCGCGGATTATCGCGATGAGAAACGCGACAGATAACGCGTTGGAGATGATCGAGAGTCTGGGCAGGGAATATAACCGTGCGAGGCAGGGACAAATAACGGGCGAACTGCTGGATATAGTAGGCGGGTCCTTAGGTAACTGATAATTTCTCATATAATTTGATGAGTCTAATAAATGAACAAAGGTAGAATAGTACAGGTTACAGGCAGTGTTTTTGATGCTGAGTTCGCGGGTGAAAGCCCTGCTATCTATAATGCTGTTACGGTCAAGGGCAACTTTGCGGGCGGCAGCGATGAGATGGTCGGTGAAGTTCAGCAGCACCTCGGCGAAGGTCGTGTTCGTGTAATCGCGTTGGGCAGTACTCTTGGGATCAGACGGGGTATGGAAGTTATTGACGAGGGTAAACCGGTGTGTGTTCCAGTCGGGACAGAGACGCTTGGTCGCGTTTTCAATCTGCTAGGTAAGCCCGTTGACGGTAAGCCTGAATTGCGTAACGTCGAAACCAAACCGATACATCACAGCCCACCGGAATTCGTGGACCTTTCAGCCAAGTCTGAGATGTTTGAGACTGGGATCAAGGTAGTCGATCTTCTGTGTCCTTTCGTTAAGGGCGGCAAGACCGGTCTGTTCGGCGGTGCCGGAGTGGGTAAGACTGTAATGATCCAGGAGCTAATCGCACGTATCGCTACAGTGCATGGCGGTTATTCGGTTTTTGCCGGTGTCGGTGAACGGACTAGGGAGGGCAATGATCTGTGGCTTGAGATGCAGGCGACCAAGATCGGCGATACGGGTATGAGCGTTCTTGATAATACATGCCTTGTCTTTGGACAGATGAATGAGCCGCCTGGAGCAAGGCTGAGGGTTGCTCTTAGCGCACTTACGATGGCCGAGCATCTTTGCGAGATGAGCGGAGCCGAAACGCTGTTGTTCATTGATAATGTTTTCCGTTTCAGTCAGGCTGGTTCGGAAGTATCGGCGATGCTGGGCAGACTCCCTTCGGCTGTTGGATATCAGCCGACGCTGGCAACTGAGATGGGGCAGCTGCAGGAGCGAATTGCTTCGACATCCAAAGGTGCGATCACATCCGTTCAGGCGGTATATGTGCCTGCTGATGACCTGACTGACCCAGCGCCGGCAACTACGTTTACGCATCTTGATTCATCTGTGGTACTTGCCAGGCGTATTACAGAAAAAGGTATCTACCCGGCGGTCGATCCGCTTGAAAGTTCATCGAGAATACTTGACGCCAATGTTGTGGGCAGGGAACATTACGATGTGGCTCAGCAGGTACTGGAGTTTTTGCAGAAATACAACGACCTGCAGGATATTATCGCTATTCTCGGTGTGGACGAGCTTAGTAAAAACGACCAGACGGCGGTTGCACGGGCACGTAGACTGGAAAGGTTCTTCTCTCAGCCGTTTACCGTTACGATGCAGTTTACGGGTATGGAAGGCAAATATGTTCCTGTCGATGAAACGGTTAAAAGCTGTAAAGAAATATGCGAAGGCAGGTGGGATCATCTGCCCGAACAGGCATTTATGTATATCGGCTCGGTTAAAGAAGCTTCACAGAAGGCAGAATTGTAACAATATCAGGCGTAGAATTATATGGTTAGTTTGTCAGTTGGGACATTTAAGTGTGTGTTAATGACGCCTGAGGGCACGTTGCTCGATTGCAAGGCTTCGGCGGTTACTTTGCCAGGACATGACGGTTCGCTCGGCATATTGCGCAATCATGCGCCGATGCTGTGCAAACTCGGTCTTGGCATTATGGTCGTAAGAGGGGTCGTTGACAGCAATGACAGTTATTATCTTCTTGAAGGCGGTTTTGCACGTGTAAGCCAGAATTCATTGACAGTTCTGGCTTATGATGCTATTAGTCTTCAAGGCATGGCCGAGGACAAAGCCAGAGATACGCTTGCCCGGGCAAATGAGATCGTCGTAGGAAACGCATATATAAGGAGGCAAAAAGGGCAGGAATTCAGTTCAGAAAAAGCCCGTTTGCTTGTTAAGATGGCAGAAATGTCGGGTTTTAGCCTGTAGTTGTCTGCCCAATGGAATCTTAGTAAAACGGCAAATTTATTTGCAAATAGTGCCTCTGGCGGTTAGGATTTGTGCGAAACGAGGTTTCCGGATGACCGAAGCATCAGAAAATGTTGGCGAAAGCAGTAAACAAAGCCTAAGCGGGCCTGTCGAGGACTATGTCCGCATGCTCAGCGATGAACATAAAATGCTTGTGATACTTAAATCTCAGCTTTATAGCGGGAAGTGGGAGCCGATGCTGGATGATCTGGCCAATCGTCTTGAAGGTAAGCCTTATATTTTTAAACTGGCTGCCCGTATCAAAGATGATGTTGATAGAATTAATGAAATGATGGACTTTGAAAAGGCCCATCATGTCGATCTGGCAGATCATGTTGACTTGACGTGATCGTCATTATAGCAAATATAATTTTTATTTAAGGATAAACCGCATGTTGCAGCGTCGTACTTTTTGTTGTGCAGCTATAATTGTACTATTGCAGTTGTCATTTTTATGTGTCCAGACGGTCGAAGCCGCTGATACTGACGCTCTTGTTTCTGACACATTACTTGATCAGGCTGGTATGAAATCCGCATGGCAACTGAATTTGCCGATCAGAAAAGGTGAGCAAATAGACCGGATGTTTATCTTTGACAAGTACCTGTATGCTTTGACCGATACTAATTACCTGTTCTGTGTCGACCGTGCTAAAGGCAAGGTACGTTTCGGTTTAAATATCGCATCAGGAAAGGTTCCGGTTCAGGACCCTTTCTATTATGACCGTCAGTTGATCTTCATGGATGGTACAAATATAAAATTTATCGATCCCAACGCTGGCGTTACTGCCAGGAACGAAGAACTTAAATGCATCGGAAGAAGTGCCGTAAGTCCGGTATCAAGGAACTCCCAGGACATATTTGTTTCGGGCACCAACAACAGGATCAGTGTGATAGCTGAAGACGGCTTATGGAGAAGATTCTGGGCATCGGCGGATGACGATTCGCTTATTACGTCAATTATTTCAGATGACGATTCTGTTGTATTCGCCACAGATGGCGGGAGTGTTGTGAAAATACGGGATATCAGCGTAAAGAAGGTGTGGCAGTATGATGCTCCTGGCAAAATCCTTGCTGGTCTGGTGCGTGATGGTGATTACATTTATGTTTCAAGCGTTGACTCAAAGCTGTACAAGGTTAATATAACCAGCGGCAGACTGGCCTGGAAGATGCCTTTTCAGTGTGGCCAGAGTCTGACGACTTCCGTGAAAACGGGCCGTGATTGTGTCTATCAGTTTGCAGGGGCCAAAGGGCTTTATGCGGTGAACAAAGATACCGGCGAGCAGGTTTGGCAGTTGAAAGATGGCGTCGGTCTGCTTGCTGAAAAGGGTGACAGGGCATACGTCTTTGCCTCTCCGGGGAGGTTGGTGGCCATGGATAACGCGACTGGCAAAAAAGTTCTGTCGATCAATTTCGGTTCTGTAACCGACATCGTGGGGAATACAACCGACTCAACGATCTATGTTGCCAGTGATGACGGTCGTTTGATGAGCGTCGAAGCTGTTCGTTGACATATATCAACTGGTCAATACAATAATTTTATTCATACTAAAAATATTCCCTTAAGCTGGAATAAAGGAGAGACTGTTTAATGTTAGTCAAGATCAAAACCGCTTTAATTAGCGTTTCAGATAAAGCAGGAGTTGTTGAATTTGCCCGCCAACTTGCTGGGCGTGGTGTAACTATCATCAGTACCGGCGGAACAGCAAAGCAGATCAGTGCGGCAGGGATCGATGTTACAAGCATTGATGCGGTGACCGGTTTTCCTGAAATGATGGACGGCAGGGTAAAGACACTTCACCCCAAAATACATGGCGGTCTTCTTGCATTGCGTGACAAAGCTGACCACGCCAAATCCCTTAAGGACCATCAGATCACACCGATCGACCTTGTTTGTGTCAATCTATATCCGTTCGAAGCGACAATCGCTAAACCTGATTGTGATTTTGCAGACGCGATCGAGAACATCGATATCGGCGGGCCGAGCATGGTTCGTTCGGCTGCGAAGAACCATAAATATGTTACGGTGGTTACCGACTCGTCTCAGTACGAAACCGTTTTAGCAGAGATGGAAGCAAACGACGGAGCTACCACCGAAGATACACGGCGTGACTTTGCAAGGGCAGCGTTCTCATTGACGGCCTCTTACGATTCTGCTATTTCCAAATATTTCAACGGACAGGCGGCCGATGAGTATCCCGACTGTGTTACTATTTCTGCTAAGAAGGTCAGTTCGCTTCGTTACGGCGAGAACCCTCATCAAAGTGCCGCTTTTTATAAGCTGGCTGCCAACAACAGCGAAGTCAGCGTAAGTGCCGGCACACTTCTGCCAGGCGGCAAAGAGATCAGCTTCAACAATCTGCTTGATGTCAATGCGGCTTTTGAACTGGTAAAAGAATTTGACGAACCTGCGGCGGTAGTTGTCAAGCACCTTAATCCCTGCGGATGCTCCATAGATGAGAATATCTGTGCAGCTTACGAAAAGGCCTATCTCGGCGATGTTGTCAGTGCTTTTGGCGGTATCATCGCTCTAAACAGAAACGTCGATGTTGAGCTTGCTACGTGCATTATGGAATCTTACAGCCGATTCGGCAAAGCGGCAGGGGCGAGCGGTTTTTTCGCCGAGGTAATTATCGCACCGGAGTTTGATGCTGATGCTTTGGATGCTATTAGAACACTGAAGGGATGGGGTGAACGTGTTCGTCTTATCACTACCGGACCAATTGACAGGGCGAGCATCGATCAGAGTGAGTATGACGTTCGCTGCATTGTGGGCGGGCTGCTTCTGCAGAAGCGTGACCTCGTTGCATGGGAGCCTGAATCGCTGACCTATCCAACGAAGGTTAAGCCGACTGTTGCACAGCTTGAAGATCTG
>DAOWHR010000140.1 GCA_030641315.1 Anaerohalosphaeraceae bacterium
GACATGGAATCAGGTGTAAGCTTCTTTGACGACGTTAAGAACGGGAGGGTCGCATCATGAGTGAAGTAAACAACGTACCTGAATCGCTGAGTATTTTTGACAGTTCAGATCTAAGCGGCGGAATCTTTGGGGCTGACTCACCTCGCAACGAGACCGAAACACAACCATTCTATGCAGACCTTGAATTTGGCACGCTAGCAGAATTAGGGACGTATGGGATAATCGCACCAAGCGCATCAACCACCAGGCTACAAGGCGTAGTTATGGTAACAAATTCAAGTTCGCCAACGCAGAAGGCACTATTCAAACAGTCAAGCGGCTCAGTTGGTGCAATAGGTAAAGGCGGTTATATCGTATGTCTAATGGACGTTGACAATAAGCCATCTGTAGATGATTCGGTTAACGTGAACCTGAACACAGGAAAGGTCGGATACATAACCAGTCTAACATCTGGCGGAGTATTGCAGATAGGCAAGGAATTAGCCAGGGTCGTGAAAGTATTTGATACGCATTGCCTGATTTCACTAGCTGGTGTTAACGACTACCCCTGCGGCTACGTAGCATAAAAGGAGACATTGAAAATGAATGTAAAAGATTATAGTAAAGACCGAAGGTTTCAAGTTTTTATGGGCAACGTTATGAGCTTTGCCAATAAAGTAAACTCGGTAATTAAAGAACAGCACCTTGGTTCTATCCCAGGGAAGCAATTCGATTTGACTCCTAAGCATGACAGCTTTGAGCACAAATGGAAAAGTGGCAAAACTGAGAACATTAAGTTAAACTCACTTATTCCGACTCCAGAGCTTTTCTCGCTTGCGATGGATTTGGTTTATCCTGCCATTGAAGAGTTTGAAGCGTCAAACATATTTGACGTTGACACCAGCTTTATGCCAGGTGCAATCGTCGTCGGTTTTGACGTTCTAAGCTACCAGGGCGAAGCTCGTTTCACATCTCGTGGTGTAGAAAAAGGTGACATCCCTAAAGCTGATGTTTCAGCCGGTAGAACTCAGCAGGTCATTGGAAAGCTTGATACTTATGTTAGCGCAACGACTGACGAGATTCAAGAACTAGCGGTTAGAAATAACGCTGGCCTTGCTCCGATGATCAGTTTGATGAGTGAAAAACTTGAAGCAGCACGGCTTTTGATTGGCCGTGGTCGTGAAAAGGCTATCTGGAATGGTGCTAAAGTCAAAGGGCAAGACATCGGGATAGATGGATGGTTCTCTAAGTTCAGCACAACTGCTTCGCTATACAATGCGAAAGCTCCAACTGTCGGCAAGCAGGCCACTGTTGCAACGAAAGAATCTGCGGTAACATGGACAGCTAAACTCGCTCTCGCTAGCGGCAAAGGTGCTATGTACATCATGGAAGACATCTCGGATGCCATCGCCTATGTCGAACGGCTGAAGCAGTATAAAGTGAAAAAGATTATTTTCCCGCAAACTTGGATGATTAAACTTTCGACACTGCCATACAGTGCACAGAATCCGACTCCGATTATCGCAGTTCTTAGAAATGCGTTACCGGGTGTTGAGTTCGTAGGAACAACAGCTCTTGATTCAGCTTACAACACAGATCTGTCTAGTGACGGGTTTATCGTTGTGGATAATGATAAGAAAAACTTCATCATCGCTGACCCTGAGCCAATCAATTTCTTACCAGCCTTCACAGGTAAAGACGGAACGGTTGAGCAAGTAGCAAGAATGCAGACTGCTGGTCTTATGAGCAAGCACGTTTCGGCTGCTGCTTACTATACCGGGATATAAGGGCAGATAGTGGCAGCGTTAGAAATTCTGAATAATATGCTTTTACCTGATGAGATAGATCAGGTACTAGCACAACAGATGATTGATAACGCTGTCATTTTTGTGTCCTTATATTCAACGATCCCGGCAGAAAGGATTGACTTGGCTACGGCTCTTTATGCCGGGCACCTGCTTTCTCAGGCTGGTCAGATCGGTAATATCTTATCCCAGAGCTTCGACGGCGGATCAGTGAGTCTTCAAGCTCGAAACCTTGGAGACAAGGACGGGACGTCTTCATGGCTTCAAGAATTCATGAAACTTGTACCCGACATATCCTCACCTCAAGTGATATTATGAAGAGGAAAAGCAAGATTAAACAATATGAGAAGTCCAGGAAAAAGCTTTCAAAGATGGTCGTTCAGATCGGTGCCATCGGAGAGCATGATGATACTGATCTTTCTAATGCATCACTTCTAAGGATAGCAGAGACAGGTGCGCCGTCTGTCAATATCCCCGCTCGGTTCGCAGTGACCAGAGGACTGAGAGAAAACGTATCAGCCATTTCTAAATTTACACATAGCGCAATAA
>DAOWHR010000304.1 GCA_030641315.1 Anaerohalosphaeraceae bacterium
CAATCCAGAGGAAAGAGCGTCCGCAACTAAACCGGAAGGTCCATTCGGGTCGGGCTTTTCAGGTTCTGTAATCAAACTGCTGTTTTGTATAGGAATATGAAAAAGCTTTGTTGTGCCGGTGCCGCTGACAGAACCTCCGTTAGCCAATATGTTTTGTTCCGCCAAGTCAGCAATTCTCTTGGCAATATTAGATATTGTATCATATTGAGGTAAACCTGCATTTTCATCAGGTAAGCGTGGTCTATATATATTCTTGTATACATCACCACAGATAGAAGGATCTGTCAGGTCAGAAGGCAAACCGCTATAACCTTCAATCAGCCCTATTAAGCCTGCTGCGGTCGCAGGATTGCAGTCACTATCCCAACCTGCCAACACGCCAATCTGAATTGTATCTTTAAAGTCCCCGCCTCCATACAATATAGAGAGTATCGTCGCTCCGGTGTTAACAGTAGATTCTATCCAGTAATAATATCTGCCATTATCATATGCACCACTGTAGTTGTCATAAAGTTTTTTTCGTGTATTTCGCCAATCAAGCTGACCATCTTCAGCATCTTCGAGATACCACTTTAATACATCATTTGCAACTGTAAATGTTCGACTACTAACTGGTATTGCCTTTAATCCTTCAATGACTATCGACACAACATTGGATTCAAAAAATGAACTGGCATACATAGCCGCATATAGCTGTGCTGCATGAACCGGGAAACCTTCATTACTAACATGTGCGAATCTGCCGGTAATATCAATAGCTTGCTGAGGCATACCTGGGTTAATAGCGCCAAGTACTTCTGTCGTTATCTGTGAATCGATTGAAAACCATTGCATATTGTGGCTTCTACTGCCAGTTTGGGGAGGCAAATAACCATCTCTCATCAGAAACAACGCCTGCCTATTGGAAATATAAATACCTGACAAAGTAATATGATCAAGCCATTGCAGTGCTAAGTCTTCATTTGTAAAGTTCAGACCGTTTGTTTCCAGAATGTGAATTGCAATATACTCAATATCTGTATCATCATCAGCATCCCATTGTAACTTAATTACCCATGGAACACTATCTGCTGGATTTGGTTCAGTTCGATGCCTGCCCTCTGAAGATCTCCCTGCATTATTTCCGATTTGTTGACCGAGCCACATCCCTCTAATCTTGTCATACAAATCGTCAGAAAGAATAGTATTCTCGTCCGCCATCACCCAAGAGCAACTCAGCGTCACCAGAAAGAATAAAGAACATATTCTGATTCGCCTGTTCGACATTCTCACGCCTTCCAAATTCAGAGAAACGAAGCAACTGATATATTATGCCATATATTTGCTATGATTACAACTAAATCCTGTTCCTACTTCCAGATATCTTTCTAAGTCGAGGGTTATTGAGAATAATTTGTGCCCCCCCTACCGATGATAATCAGTAACTCTTCTCGTCGATATCTGAAATGTTTCCATGTAACAGATAATGAACAGCCTTCCTCTTAGGGCATAGTGCCTATCGTGTTGTTTTCCCGTGACTTTTTGCTGTATTATTGCATTTTGAGGCGGAAGATGCCAGATACGACGAATGAGTCATAAGTGCTTATGTTCCAATGAGATAAATGTGCGTCAGAGGTTGCCTTAATCATATTGACTGCTGCTCTGTCTGCATGAAACGATCCAATCAGCAAGATACGACCTCATCTTATTGACTATCTCAGGATACTTTCCGGCAACATCTGTCGTCTCTCCAATGTCATCGATAAGGTCAAACAGCATATACTTACTGCCGCCATCAAAACTAAGCAGTTTATACCGCTCACCGATCAACGCGACCTGCAAACTGCCTGCCTGTGCCCAAGGACTGTCCTTAAGTTTGTTCGGTGCCTGAAACGCGATAGGTGTTGGTCGCACTGTCATCCTGCCTTGCAACAATGGCATGACATCGATCCCGTCCAGTAAATGCTGTTTCTTCATTCTGATGCCGACAGCACCGAGCAGCGTCGGGTAAAAATCGCTCGTACAAACCGGCGACTTAACCACCTGCGGATCGGCAAACTTCTTTGGCCACTCCAGTATCGCCGGCACCCTTATCCCACCCTCCCATAGAGTGGCTTTTTTACCACGCAACGGGCCCGCTGAATTGTAATTGTGAATATATGACGGGCCATTGTCGCTGCAAAACCAAACAATAGTATTGTCCGCGATCCCCATCCGTACAAGCTCTTTCCGCAATCGTCCGACCTGTCTGTCCATAGCTCGTACACACCCAAACCAGTGCTGTCCATCTATCGGCTGATCAGCAAACGGCTGGCGGTCTTCATCGCTCGCAACGATAGGTGTATGCGGTGTATGGAACCAGATCAACGACAAAAACGGATTATTGGATTTGGCTTTTCGACCGATAAAATCAAGTGCCTTATCCATTACTATTTTGGAATCATCCCCCTCTAACCACTCATCAACGATCTGGCCAGGGCCTGTCCAATAGCAGTCCCGCCAGCGGAAACCACCAGTTCTCTGTCCCAACTCAACAGCCTCAGTTTGCAGATGACGATATTCATCAGTGCCATATTCTCCACCCAGATGATAATACGGATTGTATGTAGGCATCATCGAAGCGGTGCTGAAACACTCGTCAAAACCATTCTCCCAGGGCGGTGAGTAATTTGCAGGGTCAACATCGCCTGCAAAATAGCTCTGCTTGACGGTTTTGCTCATTGCGCCAACGTGCCATTTACCAAAGTGCCCCGTTGCGTATCCTGCAGTCTTTAGGGCTTCGGCAATCGTAACCTCTGCAGCAGGCAGCGGGTCCTCGCCTGCCCATTCGATGTTGTACCTGAAAGGATGTCTGCCCGTAAGACAGCTTCCCCTGGTAGGAGAGCATACAGGAGCAGCTGCATAAAACCGGTCAAAGCGAACCGCCTCCTTTGCCATCTTATCAAGATTGGGCGTAAGCATG
>DAOWHR010000422.1 GCA_030641315.1 Anaerohalosphaeraceae bacterium
CGTGTAAAGGCGCTGCCGTTTAATTTTGATCAACCGGACGAATTAGTTAAACATCTTAAGGGGTGCAGAGTTCTTTATAATACTTACTGGGTTCGGTTCAATCATCGGCAGTTTACGTTCGCAAAAGCGATTGAGCACAGTGCTATACTATTCAAAGCGGCAGAGCGGGCTGGAGTTGAGCGGATCGTGCATGTCAGCATTACAAATCCATCGGAAGAATCGCAGTTGGAGTATTTCAGCGGCAAGGCAAAGGTTGAGAAACTGCTTGGCGATTGCGGTGTGGAACATTCGATATTAAGGCCGGCGATAATATTCGGCGCCGAAGATATACTCATAAATAATATCGCATGGATGCTTAGACAGATTCCGGTGTTTGCATTGTTCGGCGATGGTGAATATCGTGTGCAGCCGATCTACGTTGACGATCTGGCACAGCTCGCAGTAGAGGAAGGTAAGGCTAAAGGGAATCGAACAATAAACGCTATTGGACCGGAGACGTTTAGTTTTCGGGAACTGGTTTATGTGATTGCCAGAGCTGTCAATAAGAAAAGACTTTTTGTTTCCGTTCCGCCTGGATTTGGGTATATCGCGACCAGCATGATAGGTAAGTTTGTCGGCGATGTGATCATAACACGGGACGAAATCGCCGGATTGATGAGCGGACTATTATGCGTTGATTCCGAACCAACCGGTAAGACTAAGCTGAGTGAGTGGGTAAAACAAAACGCCGATAAACTTGGCGAACAATACGCCAGTGAGCTGCGGAGAAGAAACGACAGGCACTGTTCGTACCTGAAGTAAAATATGCAATTAAAAAGGCCCGCTTGCGTTTTGCCTGCGGGCCTTTTTTTAATGTATGTCTATGCTATTTGGTAACCTTTGGGAGGTTTCCGAGGTATTCTGTTTGCGGCATTTTGCCAGCCAGCGGAGAGACGTATTCGATGAATGCGTCTGTTACGCCGTTGCCTGCTTCGTTGATGTATTCGTCAAGAAGTTCCTTTGTGTGTTCCGCTACGTTGCACAGGTCGGTCAGGAAGAGATCGACCGAATAATCAGCACCGTTTGAAACTCGTTTCATAGCGACTGAGCCGGACTGATGTTCCTTCGAATAGATTACAGCCTGGCGACCGCATCTGCGAGCTTCGTCAACATCGGTATCTGACTGAAGGCCTGCGAAGCTTCTTTGCAGATAGCCGAAAGTATCTGCGCGAACACGGCCGATACCTGTGCCTGTCTTGATCTTTTCCGCGAGGAAGTCGGCAAGTGCGCCGGAACCTGAAAGCTGAACGTTACCGTGTGAATCCACTTCGGAGTCTTCTTTGCTTTTCTTGGAAAAGCCGACACCGTCAGTATCGCGGATGCTTTCTGATACGGCGATGACGCAGCGGCCGAATCTGTCGTATACTTCTTTGACCTGTGCTACCATGTCTTCTATCTTGATCGGACGTTCGGGCAGGTAGATCAGGTGCGGCCCATCGTCGGGACGTTCGATCGCCAATGCTGTAGCAGCGGTTAGCCATCCTGCGTCGCGGCCCATGATAACATCAATCTTTACGCCGGGAAGTGCCCGGTTATCAAGGTCGTCACCCATCAATGCACATGCGACGAACTTGGCTGCAGTACCGTAGCCGGGGCAGTGGTCCGTTGTGCGGAGATCGTTGTCGACGGTTTTCGGTACGTGGAACGCTTTGAGATCATAGCCGATCTCTATCGCCATGTCATTGATGATCTTGCAGGTATTTGCTGAGTCGTTGCCGCCGATGTAGAAGAAGTAGCGGATGTCCCATTTTTTGAAGATGGCAAGAATTTTTTCACAATATTCCGCATCTGGCTTGTCCCGGCTTGAACCCAGGGCCGAAGACGGGGAAACAGCTACGATCTCAAGCATTGCCGGGTCCGCGTCTGTCAGGTCGACGAAATCTTCCTGCACCATGCCGCGGACGGCGTGTACTGCTCCGTATATTTTGTCGATGCCGGGATGCTTTTTTGCTTCTTCGATAACGCCGACCAGTGAGGCGTTAATTACGCCTGTTGGACCGCCGGACTGACTGACAACTGCGTTTGCCATTTTTGCTGCCTTTCGTTATTAGGTTTAGTGATTTGATTCTTAACTCGGCGATGATTATACTCAATGAGCGTTAAATGGCAAGGATAAAGGGTGTAGTTTGTCGTAAGTGGTTTATATGTCAATCTTTATAGTCTTTGACGGCTGCAAAAAATGAAGATATGCCGCTTTAATATTAGTGTTCAGTATCTTTGATGCTGCATCTGCATAGTGTTTAAGCTGGTCCTGATAGGTTTGTGTTCGTTGGTCAATTTGAGGCTTCGTGTTGACATTATCTGTCTTAAAATCAATGATGATAAGGCCTTGCGGTGTTTTGATGAGCATGTCAATAATTCCCTGGACGATGGTGTTTTCATTTTCGACTTCGGTCGGGTGGGCGAAAGTGAAAGGCCATTCACGTTCAACGGTATTTGCCGGATCGAATACCAATTTGCCAATATCAGTGCTGAAAAAGGCCATAATTTTGTTATATTCGATGTGGTCGAGAAGGTTTTGAGGAATGTAACCACCTTCGGATAAGGAGTTTGCGGTTTTTCTTATAGAATCTTCGCTTATTGATTCGTTGAGGTCGAGTTTTTCAATTATCAGATGTGTTGCTGTGCCGATCAGTTTGCGGTCGGCGCGGTGTGATGGTTCGGAATCTTCAATTGCTTTGGGGGTGCGGGTAAATGCGTCCGAGAAGTTTTTCTGTACGTATTCATCTTCCCGATGGGTTAGCTTGCTTACGGAAGTCTTTGCAGGCATGTCAGTTACAGGTGCAAATGGATATTTCCAGGTTAGTGATTCTTTGAGTTTGTGCATCATCTCGGCTGGTAAATTAGCTGAACTGAGGTCGGTTTGTTTAGGTTCGGTTCGATTTTGCAGTGTCTGTATGCTGTAATTAAGCTCGTCCTGGTCAGAGAGAATTGCTGAATAAAGGTTCCGATCATCATTGGCGACGGGCGTATCGATGTCGAATAAATTGCAAAGTTGAGGTCCGCAGGCAAGGGCCGAAAGTATCCAGTCAAAGTGCTTCCGGGCCGAGTTGATGATAAAATCCGGCAGCGGAGCGGCATCGGCAAGGCTTGCTGAACGGATAAGTTTGGCTGCTGAGTCTGATTTTTGTGAGCCGACAAGGATAAGCCGTTCCCTGGCACGGGTAAGGGCCACGTAGAGTATCCGCATTTCTTCGGCGATCATTGTGCGGTGCTTCTTTTCTGCGATGACCTGATGGGCGATCGATGTAAGTTTCGTCCTTGAGTTCGGCTCGACGATCCGCAATCCCAGTGCGTTTTCGGAATCGAAAAGGCAGTCCCCTATCGAGTCGGACAGGTTGAATCGCTTTTGCAGGTCCGCAAGAAATACGATTGGGAATTCCAGCCCCTTGCTGCGATGAACGGACATTATGCGTACGGCGTTTTGTGTTTCGTTTTCCGGTTGGGCAGGCGCCCAGTCCTGACCCTGATCGAGGAGTTTCTCGATGAATTCAACAAAGCGCGACATCGATGTCGAACGTGAACTGCCGATAAAACTTTCAAACTGGATGGCGCGGTCGTGGAACTTGAGCAGATTAGAACGCCGCTGGCTGCCGTTGGGAAGTGCCGAAACAAATGAGAGATAATTTGTATGGCGGTAAATCTCCCAGATAAGGTCGGCAAGGCTCTTGCGATGAGCGGCTTGACGCCAATTAGTAATTTGCTCAAGCGTTTTAGATACTGTGGAGCGAAGATCGTTATCGAGGCCTGTTTCCGCGTAATCAGTGATAGAGCAAAACAGATTACGTTTTGTATTCTGTGTTTTGTCATGGCAGCGTATTTTGGCCAGATCGGTTTCAGAGAAATTAAAGAGTGGACTTCTAAGAACGGCGGCGAGGTCGATGTCACGGTGCGGGTTGTCAAGCACCTTCATCAGTGCGAGAATGTCGGTGATCTCGGTAGCGGTGAAGTAGCCTGCCGAACTTTGTGAACTTACTTCGATACCGGCAAGGCGGAGAATCTCGATGAACTGCCCTGCCATCGAAGCGGGCGAACGCATCAGTATTACAATGTCGCCAAGATTCGGGTCGCGATAGGAATCTATTTGTTTATCGTAAACCTGAAACTGCGGCGCGGTTGAGTCATTACCAATAATCGTATCGATTCGCTGGGCGATCAAGGCGGCTTGTCTTTGGGCGGCGGTTAGGGTATCGGCTAACGGATCATCCGATGGTGTTTCGTCTATTATGTTCAACTCTACCGACGGAGACGAAGAAGGTTCGTAAGGAAAGCCCGCGTTCAAAAAAGCTCTGCTGTCATAATCAATCGTTGTGGTCGAGGAGGTCATTATGTTTTTGAAGACGGTATTGGCGAAATCGAGAATCCCCTTGCGCGGGAAGCCCTCCTCGTTGCTCAGGCCGAGAAAGACCTCGAAGCCGGCCTTACTGGCCGATTCGGTTCTCGGATCCATACCCTTTTCGCGCACCCTGGCCCGATAGGATTCGACCACCTTGAGCAGGTC
>DAOWHR010000350.1 GCA_030641315.1 Anaerohalosphaeraceae bacterium
AGTCAGTGGCAGACGCCTGGAAATGCTCTGGGGCCTGCTCAGGGGGTTGTTAATGGCATCCATAACATTGTCTGTCTGGGTAGAGCGGGTTCGATCACTTTGCTCTTTGACAGCGGCATAGGTGACAGGCCCGGATTTGACTTTGCTGTTTTTGAAAATGGAGTTAATGATAACTTTCTTGAGCTTGCCTACGTTCAGGTATCAAGTGATGGTCAACATTTTTACAGGCTCTACAACGATTCGCTGACTGCCTCACCGGTATTTGCTTTTGGAATGGTTGACCCTACGAACATTACAGGTCTGGCAGGAAAATACAGGCACAGTTATGGAACGCCTTTCGACCTTTCGCAACTTAGAGGCATTTCGCCCTATCTGGACGTGAACAATATTCGTTATGTTCAGATCATAGACATCGTCGGCGACGGCACATACACCGACACCTCCGGCAACATCATCTACGATCCTTACCCGACAGTTGGCTCTGCCGGCTTCGATCTCGATGCGGTTGGAATATTACATTTTCAAACTGCGGACTTTGACATCAGCACAACGGTTGATATGGCCGACGCAGCAATATTCTTTCAGGCATGGCTAAGCGAACCGGATGACGAAAACTGGAATGAACTGTGCGACCTGGCTTACCCTTACGATGGTTTTATCGACTTTAAAGATTTTGCTGTTTTTGCAAACCAGTGGCAGTGAATGTATATTTAACGGTTAGAATATGAACGCGATCAATAAAAAAGCTTTTACTCTTATCGAACTGCTCGTAGTGATCTCAGTGATCGCCTTGCTGTTGGCGATACTGACTCCAGTACTTGGGCGAGCCAAGAGTATTGCCCGTTCGGTAGTATGCAGGAGCAATGTCCGCCAACTCGTATTGTCGAACATAACTTATGCCTCTGATAACGACAGCAGGTTCGTTCCGGCCGCAAGCGATATTATGACGACCAATCTCAATCGCTGGCATGGAACAAGAGGCCGGTTCAATGACCCATTCGATGCGTCAATCGGACCTCTGGCTGATTATCTCGGCGACGGGATGGTAAAAAAATGTCCGTCCAGGACAAAATTCAGGCATGGACAACCATGGGATTATGACTTCGAGGACGGCTGCGGCGGATACGGCTATAACATGACATATATCGGTTCCAGAATATGGCAGGCCGGCACTGACGCATATAACAACTCAACATCTCAGCATGAGATAAAAAGGCCGGCAAATACCGTCATGTTCGCCGATGCCGCAATGGCAAAGCTGGACCAGGGAACACCTTACTATCTTGAGTATTCATTTCTCGAACCGCCGTTCTTCGTCATGGATGGGCAGATACAGCCAAGCTGGGGTTTTTCTTCACCAAGCATTCATTTCCGCCATAACAGCCAGGCTAACACAGGCTGGGCTGATGCCCATGTTGACTCGCAGCTCAGGTCACAATATGACGAGCCGAACGTCTATGGCGTAAACTCGGCAATGATGGAACTGGGCTGGTTTGGTGTTCTAAACAACTCACAATTTGACCTTGATTAGCCAATCGAACCACAATATTGCCACTTGCCAATGAAATTATCTGCTGTATAATTGCCGATGTTGTGTTATATTCGGCGTCAGACTAATTTTAAGGCGGAACAATATTACTAAGGCACCACGAGCATTGATTTCTCTTAAGCAGACAGCGGGTAATATTCTCGAAGGGGTCAACCACCTTCTTTGGCCAGCTGTATGCAGACTCTGCGGTGGTCTCTCAGCGGAACAGTCCGGCGGCTTGTGCAATAACTGCTGGCAAGAGCTTATGTTTGATTCGAGCGGGGACTATTGCCCCCGCTGCGGCAGAGACGCCAGCAAGTATGGACTGATGGAAGGACAGTGTGCAGCCTGTCAGGACGAAACGATAGAGTATGACCTGATAGCAAGAGCTGGCCACTACAGCGGTGTTCTGAGGGACATCATTTTGGCTTACAAATTCAATGACAGGACCGACCTTGCCGAATACTTAACGATGATCGGCGCATCGGTTTGTGCAGGATGTCCTTTCAGAGACGACATCGACTATATCGTTCCTGTTCCGCTCCACTGGATAAGACGTCTGCATCGTGGTTACAACCAGTCGCTGGTCATCGCAAAAGCGTTTGATCGTTCCTCGGCCACAATTAACACCGATCTTGTGCGGGTACGCTACACAAAAAGGCAATGGAACCTCAGTCCCAATAAACGCAAAAGCAATGTAAAAGGTGCGTTCGCAGTACGCCGGGGGCACGATTTTTCAAGCCGCAAAATCTGTCTGGTCGATGATATTACAACAAGTGGTGCAACACTGAACGAATGCGCAAGAACGCTCAAAGACGCAGGCGCCGAAAAAGTCTTCGCGATAGTCATTGCCGTTGCCGCTCAGGCTAAAGACGATCATAAAACGAAATAAAATTTAATCAGGCACATAAATGGTACGAGGATTCAGACAAATCGCGTTGATAACCGCCTTGAGCAGAGTGCTGGGCCTGGTGCGGGACATGGCATATAGCCAGTTCTTCGGTGCAAAAGAATTGATGGACGCCTGGGCCATCGCTTTTATGATCCCGAACCTTGCCAGAAGGCTCTTTGGCGAAGGCGCAGCGTCAGCATCATTTATTCCCGTCTACAGCGAAGAATTAAAGAACGATCCGAAAAACTCAAATATCCTTGCAAGTACCGTTGTTACTGTGATAATCGCATTGCTTGCCGCTCTGGTTGTTCTTGGCTGGCTTGTCATGTGGACGTGGTATTCTTTCTCGGATAAAGCCGCAGAGTCAAAACTCATCATATCCTTAAGCTCCATAATGCTGCCTTATACCATCATGGTCTGCGTTGTCGCCATACTTGCTGGCGTTCTCAACGTCCACAAGCACTTTGCCGCACCAGCAGCAGCGCCGATCGTACTGAACACATTTATTATAACAACGATTCTCCTTACAGGATGGGCACTGGATGTTCCTCCCGCCCAGCAGGTCTTCGCGGTTGCTTTGGCGGTTCTTTTTGCTGGCATTGCCCAGATACTGATCCAGATAGCTCCCCTAAGAGCCAGCGGCGTCTCTATCCGCCCTGCCTGGGCTGTCCAGAGTCAGGCCTTTAAAAAGATTCTGATTCTAATGGGACCGATGATAATAGGCATGACGGTTACGCAGATCAATACACTTTCAGATAATCTGATCGCATGGTTCTTCTCCGGTTCTGACGACAAGGGTCAGACATTCGAGTTGTTCGGAAATGTGATCAGGTACCCGCTATGGCGAGGCTCAGTTTCATACCTTTACTATTCACAAAGACTATACCAGCTGCCTTTGGGTGTTTTTGGGATATCGCTTGCAACAGCAATATTTCCAGTAATGAGCGCAAATGCGGCCAAAAAAGACTACACCTCACTTTGTCATACAATAGGCAGGGGCCTTAAAGGCGCACTGTTTATCGCGCTGCCTGCAACCGTCGGCCTGCTCCTTGTCTCAGGCACTCTGGTTGCCGCTGTCTTTGAGCATGGCCGCTTCGAATCGAATGACACAGCCATGACTTCTCGTACTCTCTGGTTTTACGCGATAGGGCTTTGCGGATTCTTCTCACAGCAGATACTGACACGAGCCTTCTACTCCATGCAGGACTCAAAAACACCGATGAAAAGCGCCCTGGCTGCTGTTGCGGTTAATGTGGTTCTGAATTTGACGCTTATCTGGTACATGGGAACCGCTGGACTGGCATTATCGACAGTGCTGTGTTCTTATTTACAGGTTTTCGTGCTTGCAGGGCTGTTATACGCCAAATTCGGCAAAATACTGTTCGCCGGCTTCATCCCTGTTTGTGTCAAAACCATCGCTGGCACTGCGGTCATGGCCGTCCTGGGATATTTAACGCTTCTTGGCTTGGAAACTCTGCCCCAAACCGTCCTTTGTAATGTCATCCGGCTTACCGCTGTAGTTTCTATTTGTGCAGGTTCATACTATCTAATTGCAAAACTGCTCGGCAATGAAATGCTCGGATTATTGACAGGGCGTAAAACATGACAAGCATACATTTCCGGAACACTTTGCACAATGACGCGGTATCCCAATAATTAACCTCCAGCACACCGATAGCAGCCGTCCCGACAGGAATGGGACTCAACAAAGCTCGTCGGAGTCGGCACCGCTGCGGTGCGATTGCCGGAAAATCCCACAAACATGATGCTAAAATCGGGAACATTTCCTTAAGTCATTGAAGTGTATATGTTTACCGCTAAAATACCTCAATGAGAATGAAATAAAATTGTTTTCTAAAAAAGCAAAAAAAATGTTGTAATAGCCGTCAAAGTCTTGTATGCTCTCGACCTCTATATTGAAAATTGCATGATATGTTTGAAAGGGAAATAAATGCCAGCTAAAGTAGATGCTGAAAAGTGCACAGGTTGTGAGTCTTGTATTGATTCATGCCCAAGTGAAGCGATTGTTATGAAAGATAGTAAGGCAGTTATCGTTGTTGACAACTGTGTTGATTGTGGTGTTTGCGTTGATGATTGCCCCGTTGAAGCGATCAGCATGGAGTAGTAAAATTTAAGCTCGAAATGGTCCCATCGTCTAGTCGGGCCTAGGACACCGGGTTTTCAACCCGGCAACAGGGGTTCGAATCCCCTTGGGACTATAATTAACCCCGTTTACATCATAGTAAGCGGGGTTTTTTTATGCCTTGAAGTGCTAATGTAATAGAGTTTGTAATAGAAATCTGCCTTATTTACTGCCCTGAAAATTTATATTTTGCCCCAAAAAGCAAGCAGGTAAATTACCCTCTGCTTCTATTTTCCTAACCTGCCGGCAAGTTATTTCCAACATATCTCCTCTGGAGTAATTACCCGATCAACTCTTAAGTTTACAAAATTATTGTCATCCGGATTATACTTGTAAATATCACCACTTAATGTGATTAGATAAGGGTGGTTATGCTTATGAAAAACGGACTTGTCCCCGTTGGCATTCCACCCTTCATCTGCCATAAAAAGCACTACAGTTTCTTCTTTCAATTCAGATAACTGCCTCTTTTCCAACAGTCTATTATAACAAACTCCATAAGACGAAAATGATGCAGGGCTAACAAAATCATCCTTATATATGTGTGGAAATCGCTTAATTATTTCATCGCCCCAAGTTGAGGCAATTGGCATATTCCCTTCATTTTCTCTGGCATATTCAATGACTGCCTGATTAATTCGTGTGAGATTATTTCGGAAATAACAATATGATACAAATTCATTTCGCTTACTTTCTGTAGAAGCAACAAAAGAATGCATCATCATAAATCCAAACAAAATAATTACTAACACATTAAATAGTGTTATAGGTTTTTTAGTCATTCTTGAATTCCAGAAATTAAGATACGAGAATTTGTTAAAGCAACAATCATACACGTTCCCTACTCTGAATTCAATGAATAAAACGGTAGTCTTAACGACTTAAAAAACGCTTGTTTATTTGCGGTTCGAATCCCCTTGGGACTATAATTAACCCCGTTTACATTATCGTAAGCGGGGTTTTTTAATGCCCTAAAATACTAATGCGCGAATGAATGTGCTAAGATTTTAGTCCTTTTCACTGCTCGCAAAACAGCAAACCATACCTACATTTACCACATATCAGGCTGTTCAATTTTTCAGGTTCTATAATATCTCGTGTTTGGCAGTTTTTATTTGATTTTGCCTTGATCAACCGAACGAAACCCATAAATTCTTTTGAAGAGGCTTCTTTTTTACAATTAGGCCCGATAATTTAGAGGCATAAGGGCATTTTGCGCCTCATAATTATTTTTTTCGTAACATTCCTAAAATTCTCCTTATTTTACCTAAGCATCCCATATTAACATTGACGATAACTGATTATGACATTTTAAACTTACCAGATTAACGGAGAATGGAATCATGGAAACAATGACTGAGGAACTAAGAACGGATACACGCTCAGACCTGGCCTGGCCTATCAGTGTCTGGATACCGGAAGCAAATCGCTTTTTTAACGGTAAAAGTATTAATATCAGTAAAAGCGGAGTACTGCTTTCTGTACCGATGACCACACCGATCAGAAAAGGCCACGAAATCGAGATCAACTTCCCAAGAACAACATCTCTGGCAAAGAAAAAAGGTCAGTACGCAAGGATCAAGGCGGGCAAGGTAGTGCGTGTAGAAAGAAAACAACTGCTCGAAAACGCCAGCATCAGTCTGGCAGTGGAATTCATTTAACCAACATAACAAAAAATGGCTGATGATCAATACAGGTCATCAGCCGTTTTTTATTTCTACTAGAGCACTTAAACTTTTTATGTATAGGTTTAGGCCGTTGTGAGGACTTTTAACAGCAAGGCAGAAAACGCAGGCAATGCTATTCATTGCCGAGTATTTCTAACGCCGCTGGTAAAAGCCGCAGCAGGCATAAGCCATAC
>DAOWHR010000310.1 GCA_030641315.1 Anaerohalosphaeraceae bacterium
GATCTCTTTGACCCTTATCGTCGGGGCGTTCATCTTTATGTTCAAATTCAACACGGCTCTGGCGACGATCGCCCTGGTCCCAATCATTCCGATTGCGGTATGGGGATTCTTCTATGGCGGTTCGATGCGTAAAGGTTTTCGTAATGTTCGCAAAAAGATCGCCGAGATCAACTCATCGGTGGAAAATTCCGTTCAGGGCATCCGCGAAGTAAAATCTTATGCCAACGAAGAAGAGGAAATTCACAAGTTCGCCATCGTCAACGGCGACTTCCGGATGGCAAAGGAGCACATGTATGGTATACTCGCACTGTTCTTTTCGATAATGAACTTTCTGACGGAAGGCTACTTCTTTATCGTGATCGCCGGCGGGGTGTACCTGATCTATACGGGCAGCGGGCTGACACCAGTGGACCTGATCGCGTTTCTGTTTTATATTCACTTTATTTTAAACCCTATCCGCCGACTGGTAAATTTCGCAGAACAGTTCCAGCAGGGCACGGCCTGTTTTGAACGCTTCATAGAGGTGATGGACATCGAGCCAGACATTGTAGACTCGAAAGACGCTTACACACTGGATACGGTTCAGGGCGAAATCACAATCGCCGGCCTGTCTTTCAAATACAACGGCTCAAACGACTGGATACTACAGGATATAGACCTGAGCGCCCCTGCTCACAAAACCATCGCCATCGTAGGTGAGTCAGGTGCAGGCAAATCAACGATCGCATCACTGATACCTCGTTTTTACGAAGCTCAGCACGGCACGATCAGAATTGACGGTCACGACATCATGAACCTCAAACGTAAGTTCCTCCGCGAAAACATCGGGCTCGTTCAGCAGAACGTCTTTTTGTTTGACTCGACTCTGCGTGACAACATCATGTACGGCAACCCGTCGGCGACTGAGGACCAACTGGTCGCTGCCGCACAAAAAGCCAACATCTACGATTTTATCCAGACACTGCCCGAGGGCTTTGACACACTCGTCGGCGAAAGAGGCGTCAAGCTGTCAGGCGGCCAGAAGCAAAGGGTGTCTATCGCAAGGGTTTTCCTGAAGAATCCCCCCGTATTCATTTTCGACGAAGCGACAAGCTCACTCGACGCAGAATCGGAAGCACTCATCCAGAAATCACTCGATCTGCTTAGTCAAGGCCGGACTACGATAGTGATAGCGCACAGATTGTCTACCGTCAAAAACGCCGACTTGCTGTACGTTCTGCGCCAGGGGCGGATCGTTGAGCAGGGAACACACGCACAGCTGCTCGAACAAAAACAGTACTACCACACTCTGTACTCAATGAACATGTTCTAAAAAAAACGACTCCACCGCGGTTTTTATCAAAACCAAACGACCTACAAGTCACTTCAAATAAAAGACTTACAGCTTCCTTTCTTGTTTCCATTGGGTTTAACTATGGCAGAGTACTTGTACTTTTTGTAAATTTATGTATAATTGGTATTATTCGTATAAGTCGTTTTAATTTGACGATTTCAATAAATGGGTGTTTAGATTCGGAGGGTTAGATTATGAATCAGTTATTTTCTTTGCGCAAACTTTCAGTATCATTGTTTATTTTAACCATCATTGCTTTTTCTTCGCAAGTTATGGCAGCTCACTATCTGGCGACATGGACCAACGGCAATGCGACAGGAATATGGTCCGATACCGCCAACTGGGACATCGGCGTTGTGCCTGTAGACGGGACGGATACTTTCGATGTTCTGATTCCAACCGGCTTTACCGTTTATTTTGATATCGATCCCGTATCATCGGTAACCGATCTCGAACTAGCGGCTGGCAGCACACTCGTTATTGACCCCGGCCACAGCCTCACCGTTATTGACGATGCGGTCATTAGCGGAAAAGTGATTTCAACAGGAGCAGGTACGGTCTTTGATTGTGCCGGTGCAGGTGCTGCCTTTGGCGATGGGGCACAGTTGGATGCATCAGGTGGAGCTTCGATTGACAGTACCGCGGTGGACTATACATCCAATATTCTCAGCTCGAATATTACCCTTTTCTCAGTCGATGGTGCCGGCAGTCAATTGGACCTTTCTTCGCTGCAATCCTTCAGTGCCGCATATGGCTACAGCTACAGAACCCAAACCGTTTCAGCTACAAATAGCGGTGTAATAGATATGTCGCAGACCGGAACCATCCGTGGCCCTTCTCATAGCACTTCAAGGCTTAAAATGTTTGTTGGCAGTAATGGGTTTATCAACCTCAATTCCCTGACAGACGTACTTAGCGGCTACACGAATTTTGACATAGACGTCGATTCATATACTCTGCCCTCGCTGGCAACTGCCAACACAACAACCTTTGACGCTTCCGGCACAACTACCATTTCACTGCCTGCCTTACACACTCTCAACAGCAGTTCATTAGTGATAGCTGACGGCGGGACAATCGACGCGCCTCAGTTAACAACTTTTACGAACAGCACTGTCACCCTTGATCCGGCATACACGCTTACTACAGGTTCTTTGAGTAATATTGATAATTCGCGTATCGCCTTAACTGGCGGCCAGCAGTTTGGAGCTGCCTATGGTGATCTTACAGCTACAAGTTACGCAGCCACTACCGGCGGCAACTATACGCTGTTTTCTGCCAACGGTGCCGGAACCCTGTTTGAC
>DAOWHR010000434.1 GCA_030641315.1 Anaerohalosphaeraceae bacterium
AATATATTATCGTTAGAATCAGTGATTAAATTGACATATCAATTTATTGTGCACTATCTTTGATCGCCTTAAACATCGCTAACACATTTTCGATTGGTGTTTTGGCCTGGATATTGTGAGTCGTATTAAACACCATTCCTGTCGGGTCATTGAACAGTCTTATCCGTTCGAGCACCTCATTATAAACTTCTTCAGGCGTACCGAACGGCAGAGTTTTCTGTGTATCCACACCGCCGCCCCAGAAGATAATCTCCTTACCAAACCTCTCTTTTAGTTCGACCGGATCCATCCCAACCGCCGAACACTGAACGGGGTTGAGTATATCAAAACCCGATTCGATAAAGTCCGGGATAAGCTCCTTTACCGCACCACACGAATGAATAAAGATTTTCCAATTTGAGTTGTTATGTATGAAATCATTGATAATTTTATGGAACGGTTGAAACAGGTCCCTGTATGCCTTAGGCGAAATAAATAACCCCTGCTGCATACCGAAATCCGTCCCCGTCGTAAATACAGCCTGAACCTTATCGCCCAGCGTATCGATCAGCAGCCTCAGGTTTTTGAGCGCGATCTCGCATTGTCCCTCAAATATCTTATAAACATGATCCTTACGCATCGCCGTAGAAACATACCACTCCTCTATCTCACGGATACCCGGCGTCTCTTTCATCCACATCGCAGGAACAAGAGCAATATCACCGAAGCCAGTACCCGGAGCGCTTAAAATCGCGCCTTTGCCTGCCATATAAGCTTTATCCGCGTTTTCGGCAAGCGGCAAAATATCCTCTACAGTAAGCTCACCAAATTCCACCAGATTATCCGCTGGATCAAGCTCTTCTTCGACAACAGGTCCCTGACGACATATCGCGTCAAAGTAGAAACCGTCTTTGGGCATATGGCCGCTGGGCGATACAGAAGTGTCGCCCTCCGGATACAGATACCAACCTCCGCTGCCATCCGGTGTAACATTGAAATCACCAGGCACAAGCACTTCCGTGCCGTCAAACATCGTAAACTCTTTCCAGTCCGTATTCTCAAAACCGAACATCGTCTTAGGCGGCAAAACCGGCAAAACATCAACACCAAGCACGTCCATCAGTTTCTCATCGATCTCGCCAAGCATCTGAAATGGCTCGATGATCTTAACACGATGATCATCTTCGCCAAGCAGTGCTCGCCTGACCTTTGAAAGAGTACTCGCCGATATACCCGTAACATGTGTAGCCCCAAAATCAACACACACCCTGTCAACTGGTTCACGGTTCAATGTATTCTGTAATCGTTCACGCGAATTCATTTTTCCCTTTCATTATTCTGGAATCACCAAAACAGTCTGATTGATCTGCGGTGCTGTTGCAGGAAAGATCAGTTTTTTACCAGTACTGGATTCTGCACGGATATGATATTCAAAATCTGTTTTAATCGCTGGCAGCTTAACCTCATACACACCACAAGTAACAAAAGAAGCAGCAATGCAGCGGAATTGTTCGATCTCATAATCCTGTTCCTATCCTTTAAAGACAACGACTGTGTGAATTGACAAGTTGGAGCTGTTTCAATACTGGCTCAACACATTATGACGGAAAACCAATATTGTTAAACTAAACATTGCGCATAAATATCTTGATATTGCGCAATGGACATGCCAACACTTTAGTAACTCGGATCATTACTGAGTGTGAATTTGTTTCCGATAATACAGCGGTGTCACCCCCATGATCTGCTTAAAAACAACACCCATATAGGTTGAGTTGGAAAAGCCCGACTGTTTCGCGACTGTTGCCATTGGAAGATTCGTCTCATCAAGAAGCTGAACTGCCCGCTTAATATGTTCGACCTGAATAACATCATTAATGGGGCGACGCAAAACTTTACGAAACCGCATCTCAAGCATCCTGCGAGAAATTGTTGTCGCGCTGACTACATCGTTAACAGTAATAATCTCAGATGCGGAATTCTTGATAAACCGAACAGCCTCAGCCACTTCCAAATCTTCTATAGCAAGAGAATCGGTAGATCGTCTGGCAACTACTCGTGATGGGCAAACAACGATATGTTTATGTTTCGCCTTCCTGCCTGACATTAATTGATCCAGAAGCTCTGCCGCTTCATACCCGCCCTTCTCTGTTGCCAGTTCAATACTCGAAAGAGGCATCTCGGATAGGTCACAGAGAAGTTCGTCATTGTCAACACCGATCACGATCACTTCTTCCGGTACCCGAAGTTCCGCCAGTCTGCATGCCGCAGCAATATCCTGACCGCGGTCGTCATTGCAAGCCATTACCGCCAATGGTTTGGGTAAACCGTCCAACCAGTCAGCAATAATTTGGCGTTCCTGCGCTGCCGTTGCATTCTTTCGCAGCTTTTTAAGGTTGAAAACATCGGTGTCATATCCTTGTTCTTTAACAGCTTTGACAAAGCTGTCTCGTCTTTCCTGTGACCAATATGCGTCTTCAAGACCATAGTACGCAAAATGTCTGAATCCGCGCTCCAGAAGATGAGCCGCCGCCATTTCACCAATGGCAACATTGTCCGTTACGATTGTTGGCCGATTGGGGATTTTCTCATGCACACACTGAATTATCACCGGAATACCCCGGGAGAAAAGATACTCGGCCTCGGATTTGGAACTTACGTGGGCGATCAGCCCATCAAGGGGCAAATTGTCAAACTCTGCTTTGTTCAGACGATGAACCTTGCGATAAAATTCAGATTCCCGATAAAACGTCCACGGCCCGTGAAGACGGGAATACTTGGCAATCCCACGAAGCAAACCCTGCCCATACGCACGCGATGTCTCGATCAGCAGCATAACTTTTAACGAGCTTTTCATAAAAGCATTCTATACAAATTTTCCTTTTTAGCCACACAAACTTTGTTGCAATTGTGTACGGCCGATGACAAAAATCGCTGATAAACTGGATTTGTAAAAGTCAGGCATAACACGCAAATCTTCAATAAATCTGCATGGAAAAAGTAATTTATTGATAATTCAAGGCCGGTTTGGTAGGATTACAGATGTCCTTAAAAGAGAAAGATCGATTGGTGTTTCACTATGGAGACAATTTCATGAATAAGTTTAGATGGATACTTTTGATTGTTGCGTGCTCGACTATCACCGGATGCATCGAGGAAAAAAGTGAATTCACCCTAAACCCTGACGGTTCAGGTAAAGTAGTTTACGAAACTACGATCCAGCCGATTGGCTATAGAAGAAGAGAAGGGGCTATTAATTCTCAAGTCGAGCTTTACAGGAGAATCGAAGGTATATTAACAGACTCTGCGGGCATTGATGCATGGAAGGATGTTTCATATAAATTTGCGATGGAGGGTAATATTTATTTTAAGGGAACCGCCTATTTCCCTGATATCAGCAAACTCGACATCTATAATAATCTTTCCGGTTCACATATGATACGTCATACAGCGAATAATAAAAACAGTGAGATAGTTATAAATATTGAAAGCAGGAAGTTGGATTCCAGCGAGGAAAAAGAAAGCGAAGAGGCAACAGTTGAACTCTCTGAAGCAGAACTGAATAAACAAATCAAAAAGGCCAAATTAGAGTACAATCAGTCCAATGCATTTGAGGCCGAGATACTGTCACCTCTCAAGCTAAAATATATCCTGCATTTGCCTGGTACGATCAAGGAAGTTAGTAACTTTCAGAAAATCGACAATAGAACCGTGCGGCTTGAGCTATCTGGTGACAAGATCAATAACGTCAAGGATGAAATCATGAACGATGAGGATATGCTGCGAAAGCAAATCCGCGAGGGCAAAGATACTACAGATTATATCGGTGATGACCTTGTTATTAATGAAAAGTTTTTTGGCCAAAAAGCACCTATTCAAGTGGTTGTCGCATCGGGACATAAACACCTGTTCGATTATGATTCTGAAGTAAGCTTTGCCAGGAAGAACTATAAAAAGATGATAAGCCAACTTGGACTTGAAGCAGTAATTGCTGAAAGAGATGCTGAAGTATTGATCCCGAAAATACATAATGTAATTAAGCTTGAAAAGCATTTCGAATTTGAAGATGAATTATGCAGTCTATCAATGTCTGTGAAATTACCTCGTAAAGCTATAAGTGTTGGGGATGGAAATGACTGGGACATGGTACTTACCCCTGATATGAAAGAAAACGGTCGATCCTATAAATATGAGGTTACCGTTTTAATGCCAGATAAGCAGAAGGAAATTCTAAAGGAAGTTTCAGGTGATCTATATTATTTCACCGCGACAGGATGCAGGAAATTTGATTTGGGAATAATGGATTTCAAGGCGGGTTCTAAAAGTAAAGAGGCAGGGTTTAGTATTAGAGAACTAAAGGTTTATGAATGGGATAAAAATAGCACAATATTGGTTCTTGAATTAAATTTGCCAAAGGGGGCTATTAAGTCCTATGAATTCTACAACGAACAGGGTGATGCCTTAAAAGTATTTATAGGAAGTAAAATGACCTCCAACGATCCTTTACCGTTAAGTAACTTTTATTTTAAAATAAGAGGTAATTTCCCACCGAGAGGTCGAATAGTGCTGGATGTTTGGGATGGAGTCAAAAAACACAAGGTCGGCTTTAAGGCGATAGATGTTCCATTGGGATTTGATAAACCTGATAAACATACTAACATTTCACAGTAATTCTAACACCGAAACAAATAGCAAGTTATTCAATACATCGTCTTTCAAAATATCAGCCGTCGCTCGGATTCAACGCCAACCTGCCCGGACTGTCCGATAATACACACCGTGCAATTCCATGAGCAATCCCGGCAAACCCACGCCCCATAAAACAGATGCTGCTGCCACCCCTGAACCAATAAACGTATTTGACAAGAAGATCACAACAAAAAATTATCGAATATCAAAAAGCTGCCCGACCCAACCTCCGATTACATACATATCTTGATATGTAAATATGCATTGAATTATTCAACTAGTTCTAAAGTACGAATATGAGCAATGAAAATAACAACTCAATCGGCAGACAAATTCTGGTCGTAGACGATGCACCCCCAAACCAGATGCTGCTAATGCTTCTGCTCCAGAAGATGGGCCACCATGTCACAATAGCCAACAACGGCAAAGAAGCTGTCGAAATGGCCTCTCAGAACAATTACGACCTGATCTTCATGGACATGCATATGCCCATTATGAACGGTTTTGACGCAACCAGGGAACTAAGAAGCTTAAACATTTCAACACCCATCGTTGCGTTAACAGCAAGTATATTGCAATCTGACATCGAAAGCACTTATGACTACGGGTGTAACGACTACATGGCAAAACCGATAGACCGCAAATTGCTCAAAAAGATCGTAAACAAATATCTCCCGACAAGACCGGACCAATATGCCGAAAAAATTGACGCTCTAAAACAGCAAACCGAATTGCTTAGCGGGATTTGCTCGATCGATGATGATACACCTTCATCCGGTGAGAATGTCAATCCTGCTGAAATAATCGACCTGGAAGATGCCATGAAATTCTGCGGTGATGAAACAGCGATTAAACGGATCGCCGCATCGATCGTGGCCGATGGCAGCCAAACCGTCAAAATGATGGAATCATCCATAAAAGCCGAAAACACGAAGGATCTGCTCCTTGCCGCCCACAGGCTGAGAGGTATCTGTCTGCTCATAGGCGCAAAAAAACTGGCCATATCTGCCGAAAAAATCGAGGATCAGGCATCTACCGGCTCTGTTGGAGACTCAAAAATATTGCTTGAACAGCTAAAACAGCAATTCGACAGCCTCGTCACATTCCTGTCCCGGACTGACTGGTTGGAAAAAGCCAGATCAACCGTCAAAGCATAGCTGCACCACCCTTTTAAAAACATTTCCAAACTTGACTTTCTACGGCACCAACATTATAATCAAAGATGATGATGGTTAACGGGAGATTGCAAAATGCTTTTGGACGTTAAGCAAAATGGCCGCAGGGTCAATGATCTTAGATTCAAAAAAGGCCCTATCTACATCGGCAGACAAATGGGAAGCCAGATATTCCTACCTCAAACAGGCGTCTCCCGCCAACACGCCGTAATCTACACCAACAACACAGGAGAATGGATCTTAGAGGATCTCGACTCGGTAAACAAAACCTTCGTAAACCACGATGCAATACACACCTGTGTTCTCAAAGAAGGCGACAAAATTGACATCGGTGACTTTACCATTGAAGTAAAACTCGCCGAAGATCAGACCCCGGAAATCAAACACCCCACCGTCCATCTTGGTGACACAATCATCAACGATCAGCCTGAAATTAAAGCGGAGATGATCTCTCCAGATGCAAAAAGCGCACCGCCAATCACTTTTCCAGCCAGGAGATTAAAGGATATTTACATCGCAGCCATCGCCATTCAGGGATCCCGAACTATCGAAGAACTGCACGCTCAACTTATAACTATTTTGCTATCTCAGTTCTCTTCGCACAGCACATGGATCGCACTACGCAAGGACCACGATAGCCGAATGAACATCGAAGGCGGCAGACACAAAGACAGACAGACTGTAAAACGCTCGGAACTCTACGTCAACAGCTTCATCGATCAGGCTCTCGAAAAACACAGAAATGTACTAATTCCGCAATTGCCAAGACAGATAGCAAACAACACATTGAGATCGGTGATAATCGCCCCGATAATGGCTCGAAATCACTGTCACGGGTATCTCTATGCAAATAACTCAAAGGAACATGAGCATTACAATAACACCGACCTTGAATATCTTATGGTCCTGGCGACACTGACAGCAGCGGCGATCCACAGACTGTAAAACACTTGTTATAACCTGTTTTTTAAAAAAAGGCGGTTTTTGCGAAAGAAAGAGCTTGCATGGCAAAAGAATATTAATATACTGACTGCCTACCTTGCGGGTGTAGCTCAGCGGTAGAGCGTCACGTTGCCAACGTGAATGTCGTGAGTTCGAATCTCATCACCCGCTTTTTGCAGTATAGACATAAAAATCTTTAATATTTTAAATAGCTTTTGTGAGGTACCGGCTTGATTAAGTCCGGCGCTGGTTGCATAAGTGTCAGGGACCCGAATGAAAAAGGGGCAATAAAAACGTCTGGATGGCCAAGGGAAGACAGTTTTCCAAGGCCTTTTTTGTTTGTAAATACAGCTTAATTAATCATTTAGGAGCTTAAAAATGGATGAAAATACAACGAACGAAGAAGTAATTGAGGAAGAAAAATCCTTGCACGACAATAACATCGTAACAATAGAAGACGCAGGCCCATGCAAAAAGAAGATTTCCATCGAAGTGCCGGAAACTGCGATAAAAGAATCACTTGATGAACAGTACAAGGACCTCAAGAAGGAGGCAGAAATAAGAGGCTTCCGCAAAGGCCGGGCACCAATGAGGCTCATCGAAAAGCGTTTCGCCAGCGACATCAATCAACAGGTTAAGTTAAAACTCCTCGCCGATGCCAGTGAAGCAGCAGTAAAGGACAACGATCTTGACATGCTCGGCGACCCTGATGTCGACTACGAAAAGATCGAATTACCCGAAACAGGACCTCTAAAGTTTGATTTTGAGGTTGAAGTAAGGCCTGATTTTGACCTGCCTGAGCTAAAAGGCATCAAAGTCGAAAAGGTTAAAGTCGAGTTTGGCGACGAACAGGTTGAAACAGAACTTGAGGAAATGCGTAAGCGTGCCGGAATATGGGAACCTAAGGAAGATGGTGCTGTCGAAGACGGTGACCAGATTCTTGCCGATGCAATCCTAAAGATAGAAGGCGTTGATGAAAATGAAAAACGCGATAATATCGAGATATCCGTCCGAGACAACGGCTATGTTGCCGCTATCCCGGTCGAAAACCTCAGCAAAGTACTGGTTAAAGCCAAAAATGGCGAAACTAAAACCACAACTGTAGAAGTACCAAAGACTTACTTCAAAGAAGAGTATCGCGGCAAAAAGGTCGATATTGAAATAACCGTCCGTGAGATCAAACAGCTGGTCCCTGCCGAACTTAATGAAGAGTTCTTCACGAAATTCGGCGTTGAAGACGCTGACGAACTCAAGGAACGCATCGGTGAAGTACGCCAGCAGCAGGCTGAACAACAGGCACGAACCGCTATGGGAGACCATGTTTACAAGTATCTGCTCGAAAATACAAAGTTCGATCTTCCCGAATCCATTGTTGTAGACCAGGCCACCCGCATCCTCCAGCGGCAGTACAGCAACATGCTCCTCCAGGGGATGCCAAAAGAACAGCTTGAAGAGCAGATGAAACAACTCCAGGCCAGTTCTGAGGATCAGGCAAAAGAGCAGATGAAGTTGTTCTTTGTAATGGACAAGATCGCAGACACCCTCGATATCCAGGTCAACGACGAAGAACTCAACGGCCATATCGCACAGGTCGCTATGCAAAGAGGTCGCAGGCCCGAAAAAATGCGGGAAGAAATGCTCAAAGACGGCTCATTGGCACAGTTCAGCCTGCAGGTGCGTGAGCAGAAGTGCATCGAAAATCTGCTCGAAACAGCAGAGATCACAGAAGTAGACGCACCGGCTGAAAAGAAGACCGCAAAAAAGAAGACAAAGGCCAAAAAAGTCACTAAAACCGATGAAGATAAGCCAAAAAAGACCGCAAAAAAGAAAACAGCTAAGAAGACAGACGAAAAAGAAAAGTAGCAGCCCGAAATGTCCGATATATGCTTATTGGGAAGTTAATTACATAAGATAATTTGATGAGGAAAAAGTAATGCTTTTTACTCCGGTCAATAACGGAATCAAAAAGGACCTGTCCCTGAAACTTCAGGGACAGTCCTATCAGCGTACACGAGAGATGACCCTGAGCGATATGCTCCTGGAAAATCGGATCGTTTTCATGGTCGGCGAAATTTCATACGGAATGGCAACTGAAGTCATAATGAAGCTTTTGCACCTGGACAACAGCAAACCAGGAGCGGAGATCAGCCTGTACATCAACTCACCAGGCGGCAGCGTAGACGACACCATGGCGATCTATGACACAATGCGGTTTATAGGTTCTCCAATTGCAACATACTGCATCGGCAGAGCCCAGTCAGGCGGCGCAATAATACTCGCAGCCGGAACAAAGGGAAAACGTCACGCACTGCCCCACGCGAAAGTAATGCTCCACCAGCCATGGGGAGGAATCACAGGACAGGCATCGGACATAAAGATACAGGCCGAAGAGATAAACAAGGCAAAAAAAACAATAAATGAAATACTAGCAAAGCACACAGGCCTTACCCCGGAAAAGATAGCTCAGGAAACCGAACGCGACAACTACATGAGCGCTGACGAAGCCCTCGCGTACGGACTCATCGATGAGGTACTCCACGAACCTGAAGAAAATAAAGACGACAAAAAAAAGACAAAAAAAGACAGCACCGAAAGCTAAACAACTAACTGGCAAATACCAAAGCTGGGAGCAGATATATAATGGAACTTAATCAAACACTCGTACCGATAGTCATCGAAAAATCCGGACGCGGAGAACGCGCTTACGACATTTACTCAAGACTCCTAAAGGACCGCATTATTTTTCTCGGCGGACCTGTTGACGACACCGCGGCAAATCTAATAGTCGCTCAGCTTCTCTTCCTGAGCAACGAAGATAGCAAAGCCGACATCCATTTCTATATCAACTCACCCGGCGGCGCAATAACAGCGGGCCTTGCTATCTATGACACAATGAAGTTCCTTCGCTGCGATGTTGCCACATACTGCATAGGCCAGGCCGCCAGTATGGGTGCGGTACTCTTTGCCGGCGGTGCTGCCAAAAAGAGATTCATGCTCCCAAACAGCCGTGTCCTTCTCCATCAGCCACTGCTCTCAGGAGTAATGCAGGGACCTGCAACTGACCTGGAGATCGAAGCGAAAGAAATACTTCGCCTCCGTGCAAGGCTCTACGACATCTTCGCAGAGCATACCGGCAAAGACGCTGACCAGATCGAAAAAGACTGCGACCGCAACCTATGGCTTGAAGCCGACGAAGCGATTGCTTATGGCCTTGCAGACTCGGTACTCGAAAAAGCACCGGCAACAGAATAATACTGACAATGCTATCCGAAAAGTGAAAGGTTGAGCAATGAGATCGACCATCATCGCTTTATTGTTAATTGCCGCCGCGGTAACAGGCTGCAGTAAAAGCACGGTAAAACCGCAATGGGAAAAGATATCAGAACTTCAAAAGAAAAACTCCCTGCTTGACCAGCAGACGAAAGAACTCACCGAACAGATGGAAGAGCTTCAAAAGCTAAACAAAACGCTAGCCTCGCTGGATAAGGAAGCAAGATCAGACGCCCTCAACAGGCTCGACAGGATAGAGATACAGAACAGGTCAGGCCTCTACGACAAAGACGACAACGGCACAAAAGAAAAACTCATCGTCTACATCAAACCTTTCGACGACACACCCGATCCCTTCAAAGCCGCAGGCCGCGTTGAAGTAGAACTATGGAACCTCGATGCCGAGCCGCAACAGGCAAGGATCGGCAAATGGACCGTCGAACCGCAGCAACTGAAAAAACTATGGTCAGCAACATTCATGACAGGCTACTTCAGACTAACTTTCGACCTCGAAAACCAGATAAAAGAACCTGCCCAAAACCTCACAATAAAAGTAAAATTCACAGACTACATTACAGGCAAGGTTCTGAACACACAAAAAGCAATCGCAAAAACGCAGAAATGATCATACCCCTGCGTCATTTTAAAGTCGCATTACCTGCAATATCGGACCTTTCAATATTTTAGGCATATCCTGCATTGGTAATTTGCATTTCATCGATCCGATTATTAAGTTTTACATGGACAATGTTTTGTCTAGAGCACTTAAACTTTTTATGTATAGGTTTAGGCCGTTGTGAGGACTTTTAACAGCAAGGCAGAAAACGCAGGCAATGCTATTCATTGCCGAGTATTTCTAACGCCGCTGGTAAAAGCCGCAGCAGGCATAAGCCATAC
>DAOWHR010000026.1 GCA_030641315.1 Anaerohalosphaeraceae bacterium
GACCTGCGTTTTATGCCTTAATCGGCGAAAAGATTGAGAATATAATATTCTGTGGACATCCCTTTGGAATTCTGTTCTGAATTTGTCATCTGGGATTATCTGTGCCCTGCCTTTGGTTTTAATTGTTGCATGTTTAGATGTATACATGTCTTTGTCTAACTTTTTATACATGGTTCAGTTCCAAATAGAGTAATCAACAATTCCGCTAGCTGACCATAATCTTTTTGAGTATGTATGCATTCACTGATAGCTTTGCCTTTGTTTTTAGTTGTTTCAAATTGAAGGGGCGTGTGGTCACTTGTGATGCTTTTACTCACCTGAGAGAATTTTTCTTTGAATTTTATAGGGATCTGTGAATACTCTGAAATGATATCGAAATTAGACAAACCAACAACCAAAGGATTGCAGGAGCCTTGGATAAGGGATCGTTCATCATCATTGAAAATAACAATAGGTTTATTATGTGACCAGGCGATTCCAGCTTCTACCATGGCTCCTTCATCGGGAACTCGGCCATTCATATTCAGGACCAAACCATCTGAATTTATGACTTCATATACATCCAAAGAGAAAATAGCCAAGTTCAGAATCTTTTGTGCCTCTTTTGTATCGAAGCCACGGTCCAAAAAAGCAGGGAACAGTTGAGCGAATTCCAAGCCATCTTCTTGGGGCAGAAAAACATCAAAGTCAGAGTCACGAAGAACTTGCGCTATCTGAGCCATTTCATTTCTTTCAGAACGGTTAAAAAGTGGACCTGCGCAGTATATTTTATTCGATCTTTTCATGATTCATCCTTGATATTTCTATTTTCGGCTCTGGGAGCTGATTTACTCTTGAAGTTTACTCAGTTTCAAAAACAAATCAACAAATATTCAGACAGAAAAACCTAAGAGTTTCAATCATTTAAATTTGAGTAAAATCAGCTGAATCTATGACCTAAATTTTAAGCGAACAGCGCCTCGACAAATTCTGCCGGGTCGAATTCCGCTATGTCTTCCGGAGTTTCGCCAAGCCCGACAAACTTAACCGGAATATCAAGCTGGTCCTTTATCGCGATAACGATACCGCCTCTTGCGGTTCCGTCCAGTTTTGCAAGGAATATTCCCGTAACATCGATCGCCGCGGTAAACGTCTTTGCCTGCATTACCGCGTTCTGTCCCGTCGTCGCATCTACCACCAGCAGCACCTCATGCGGGCTGTCCGGGATACGCTTTGTTATCACATTGCGAATCTTCGTAAGCTCTGCCATAAGATGCTTTTGCGTGTGCAGCCTGCCCGCCGTATCCAGTATCAGATAATCCGCCCCGCGTGCCAGTGCCGCCTCGACCGCATCGTACGCTACCGCCGCCGGGTCCGCACCCATCTTATGCTTGACGATCTGCACACCGATCCGCTCGGACCAAACCGTAAGCTGCTCAACCGCTGCCGCCCGGAACGTATCGCACGCCGCGACGATCACCTTCTTATCATTCTTGCTAAGCGTATACGCCAGCTTGGCGATGCTCGTCGTCTTGCCCGAACCGTTTGTCCCTGCAACCAGTATAACCGTCGGCCCGCTTGCGGCATGTCGAAGCTGCCGATCCTGCTCGGGCCAGTAAGCCTTCATGTGCTCCTTCAAAAATGGGATAATATCGTCGCTCTTTTCGATCTCCTTTTTGCGATACGCCTCCCGCAGCTCTGTAATCAGCATCTCCGTCGTCTCGACCCCAATATCGTCGCTGATCAAAACCTCCTCAAGCTCATCAAGCAGATCCTCATCGATCCGCCGCCCCAGCGTCAAAACCGCCGACAAACTCGAAGCGATCTTCTGCCTCGTCTTGCTAAGCCGATCCTTAATAAACCCAACAGTCTTACCAAAAATACCCATAAAAACACCTTCGTTTGTTTATTCTCATCGATTTCTGAAATTACTGCCGACAGTTTCCCAAAATTCCCCCAAAATTGCAAGAACTTATACTTTTTCCACCCGCTTTAACACAACAGCCACACTCATAGACAAGCTCATATTTGGTCTGGTTAAGATAACATTCTGGAAATCGTCAACCCTGCTATGAAAGCATAGGATCAACTCTTGTTCCGTCAGAACAGCAGCCAATTAAAGCAAAAGTGTTTATAGCTATGGTTTTACGGCATCTATCTGTGGGTTTAAAGCTGGATTTTTTAATCCTGTTCTGGTATAATAAAGTAAGTATTTTCTTTCTTTTTTCTGTAAATATGGGCGGGTGATGAAAAATATTTTTCTGGTTATAATGCTCATTATGAGCAGCATAAGTTATGTGCTGGGCTCTTCAGCGGCATCCAATCCGCATTCGGCAGATGAGATAATCGTCAGGTTCAAGCCCGGTACCCCGGCAAACAGGATCGACCGGCTCAATTCGCTTCACGGAACGGCCGTTGGAAAGGCCAGTAAATTCAATCCGACTCGAACACTCAAGATCCCGGCAGGAAATTTTCCGCAACAAATGGTTGAACTCTACCGAAGCAGCGAGATCGTGGAATATGCCGAAGTGAACTACATCGCGAAGAAATGCTCCACCCCAAACGATCCATACTATTCCCTGCAATGGAACCTCAAAAGTCCAACCGCAGGAATCAATATCGAACCGGCATGGAACATCACAACCGGATCTTCAAATACGATCATTGCGGTTATTGACACGGGCGTGGCCTATGAGGACTTTCGAAACTACAGCATTGCACCGGACCTGGCAGATACGGCTTTTGTGCCGGGCTACGATTTTGTCCGAAACGACACGCATCCAAACGATGATGACGGGCATGGAACACATGTTACCGGCACTATCGCCCAATCCACAAACAATGGGGCTGGGACGGCTGGAATAGCTTACAGTTGCTCGATTATGCCGATCAAGGTTCTTGACAGAAAGGGCAGCGGCGATTATTTCGGCATCGCAGAGGGAATCTACTTTGCCACAGACAACGGAGCAAAAGTTATCAACATGAGTCTGGGAGGTTCAGGCAACAGCAATATACTTAGGGACGCTGTTGCATACGCATATAACAATGGCGTTACAATAGTATGCGCAGCGGGAAATGAATACCAACAGGGAAACGCACCAAGCTACCCGGCAGCTTATAACGAATACTGTATCGCTGTAGGTGCGACACGGTACGACCGAGCAAGAGCCTACTATTCCAACACAGGCTCATACGTTGACCTTGTCGCGCCGGGCGGTGACATAAACGTAGATCAGAACGGCGACACTTATGGCGATGGAATACTACAGCAGACATTCGATAATCAAGGGTTCGGGTACTTTTTCTATCAGGGCACATCTATGGCATCACCGCACATAGCAGGTGTCGCTGCGCTGCTTTACTCGGCAGGAGTGACAAAGCCGGACGATATTCGCCAGGCAATGCAGAATACAGCGCGTGATCTTGGGCCGACAGGATACGACACACAATTTGGGCACGGCCTGGTCGATGCCTATGCGGCGCTTACATACTTTCCGGTTCCTGGCGATTTTAATGACGACAGATTAGTAAATGTTGCCGATCTTGGAATTTTGCTGTCAGACTGGCTTGGGAGCAACCCTGAGACAGATATCGCACCGGCAGAACCTGATGGACAGATCAATCTGCTGGATCTGAGCAGGTTCGCAGAATACTACTTTCAGAATAATCCATAACCGACCACTGCGTAAACTTTTGTTGAACAACATTAAACGCGTCCCTGATCCTGCCAACACAGTTTATAGCGGTTTCAAATTGCTGTCAAATATGCCATGGACTTCGCATCGGGCGGTTCAGCATCTTTGATGCCATATCGTTGCCGATGATCTTTTCCTTTTCAGGGTCCCATTTGATTGCCGTGTTCAGCCGGATACAAATATCCGACATGTGGCTTATCGTGTCCGACCGTATCGCCGACTCAAACGGGTTGATGGTTTTGGCCCTGGACTTGATGCATTCAACAAAGTTCCGTGCGTGATCGGGGCTGTTATAAAGATGCACATCGCTGGGTTTGAGCTTGATCTGCTTGAGTTTTTCATCACTGACAGATATTCCGCCGCGGTCAACACTGACCCAGCCGTCCGTGCCAAAAAAAGTCGTCCCGTGTCCAGCCCACCTCTTACGGTACTTCATCACGACCGGCCTTGCGGTATTATAGTCCATAAACCGCATCGGCATCCCATCCGCGTATTTGCAGTAAATATCCCAGTCGCTGACCGTATCGTAAAGCCCCTGCGTTGGAATATCCCCGGAGCCTTCATAATAGACCGGCGATGTATCGTCCCTGCCCAAACCCCACTGCGCGATGTCGAGCGGATGCGCACCCCAGCCGGCAACAAAACCAAGCGCGTAATCGTAAATGTGATAAGTACCCTGTGATGTGCATCTATCGGGAGTATAAGTCGCAAACGGAGCAGGGCCAAGCCACATATTGTAATCGAATTCCGGCGGCAGCGGTGCTGGTGTTGTCGAACCGAACTTCTTTTCCTTTGCCGCAGAACCTTCAGGTATGATTGACGGACACCACGCCTCGACTCGCTGGATTTCGCCAACATACCCGTTACGCGCTAACTCGCACGCAAACCGAAAATGCCCGCTTGACCGCTGCTGCGTTCCATACTGAAAAACGCTGCCGTTTCGCTTAATAGCTTTTCGCAGTTCCATCGCCCAGGCCATAGATGTACTGAGAGGTTTCTCGACATACATATCCTTGCCTGCCCGTGCCGCGTAAATTGCCGCCGGCACATGCCAGTGATCCTGTGTGCAGACCACAACACCGTCAATATCGTCCCGCTCAAGCATCACACGAAAATCGTTGTATCCCTTCGTGATATTGCTGCCGTAACGCTGGTCAAGCTGATTAATCGCACGGTCCCTGTGTGCCTTTCTAGGATCGCACACTGCGACAAAGCGAACATCATCATTGCCCGCAAACCACCCCATCACGCCTGTGCCCCTGCCGCCCACTCCGATCATCGCAAGATTAACCCGATTGCTCGGAGCGTCCTTACCAAATATTGGGCTGGTAATAATAGAAGGAACAGTCAACGCTCCTGCGGCAATCGCTGTTCGACTCAAAAAAGTTCTTCTGTTTATTTTGTTCGCTTTCATAATCAAAACCTCTTGTGTTTATTGGTTATTTTGTTTTATTACTGTTGTACGTTTCGTACGCATTCCTGATCTGCTCAACGGACATCTGACCGCTTTGAACGATCATCCGGTACCGCAGCGTAAACGATTGCCCCTTAGTCAGTGTCATCGGTTTATAGCAAATAACCGCCGGACTGAAATAGTCCATCGTTGCATTATGTATCAGGTACCACGGCGTTGGCGAATTTACATTGTCCTTGTGATCGAGGATTGTAATGCCGAATTCCTTGTCGTCCATAACGCCCGCAAACTGTATTGCCTTGTCCTTGCCCCTATACGTCCCGCCCGCAAGTTCGACCTCGCCTTTCGTGCCGATGTATCGCACGTCTTGGGCACCTTTTGCGACACGCACAGAAAAGCCCGCGTATCCACCCCATGCCTTGCCGTCCTCCTCTCCCGGCAGCGGCGTCCGGTCAAGCACAACTTCTTCAGTCATTGCTGTAAATTTTGAAGTCCAGTCAATCGTATACTTCCCATCTGAATCAACAGCACCAATCAGCACGCTGCGTTTCTCCACAAGCACCGCTGGCTTATCCGCCGGACGATATCGCAAATACATATCAATTTTCGCAGAGTGATCGTCAAACCGTTTAACGTCAACCTTCGACCATTCTGTCACTCCCGCATAAGTGCCTTTTGCCCGATCAGCCGGTTCCCAGTAATTAATCCCGTTGATGAACTTCCAACTAAACCATAACCCGTGGTGCCATACATGATCGGCAGGCCTGTCCCACGTCAGCACTGTCCCGTCAGCCAGCCCCAGCGGATGAAAGTACGGCTTTGGCAGATCGTCGCCGTAATTAAACTGCCACACAGTTTTGCCGTTGTTTGTAAGAGCGACAGAATTGTCCATTTCTTTCCATGCAAACAAATTCGAATCATCCATCTTGATAGGTCCGTAAACAGCCAACTCTCGAATAGCCGGGCTGGCACCATAATAGCCAGTGATTTTCAATTCTACTGTTTCGCATTTAGTTTCCGGCAACATTATATGCAGCTTGTTATCAGAGTACAGCGCGCCGCTTACAGTCTTAACTGTTTTGCCGTCAAGTTCAATAGTAAAATCCTTCGGAGCGTAATTCTGATGTTGATAGCCGGTGATTTGGATTGAACCGACAGTTTCCTTATTTGCAAGCTTAACTCGAAGCCGATAAAGTTTTTGCCCGTTCTGTTCATCCCAATAAGTGTTGACGTTTCCATCGATCGCCGCCTGGTCTCCCGAAGCCTGCCCATCTTTTTCCAGACCGTCAGGGCTGACCGCGGTTCCACCCAACGCCAGGTTCTTTGGGGCCTTCAAAATATTCATCTGTCTGACAGCTTCTGATCGCAGCGCCTCATCAGGGGCAGATTCCAGTATCTTCTTCAGGGCTGATTCTTTTTGAATATCATCAATAGCATGTACGATTTGAGCAGCCAGCTCATCACGTTTCCTAGCAGTCTCTGTGATTTTTTCTCGTGTCTCAAAAAGAGCCTGATTACGAATAGAACTGATGTAGCCCTCGTAATCTGATATACTATCTGTTTTTTCA
>DAOWHR010000275.1 GCA_030641315.1 Anaerohalosphaeraceae bacterium
ATTGACTTTATCGGGTGAGCCGGTGTGCGGATAGATCGTGTCATTATAGACGAGCTTGCCCTGCGCATCGAGGCAAACGAGTTTGCAGCCTGTGCGGAAACCGGGATCGAGAGCTAGAACGGCTTTTTGGCCCAGCGGAGAAGCAAGGAGAAGCTGGCGGAGGTTTTCTGCGAAGACCTTTATGGCCTGTACGTCGGCGCGTTGTTTGGTTTCGAGCCTGATCTCAGTTTCCATCGATAAAGAGATAAGGCGTTTGAAACTGTCGCGGATCGCGGCTTTTACATAAGGAGTACAGTCACATGGGTACTTGATGAAGATCGTATCCAGAATTTCGTGAGCGGCATCATCATCGACGAGAACCCTCATGGAGAGAAACTTTTCTTTGGCACCGCGTCGCATCGCAAGTATCCGGTGGGATGGTGCGGTCGCTACGGGTTCTGTGATGTCATAGTAGTCCTTGTACTTGATCGCTTCTTCCTCTTTGCCAGCAAGGACCTTACAATGGAACGTTCCGTGGTTTGAGTATAGGTCGCGGATTGACTGGCGTGCGGTCTGATCCTCTGATATCCATTCAGCGATGATGTCGCTTGCGCCTGCGAGAGCGTCTTCGGGGGTTTCAACGCCCTTTTCCTTGTCTACGCAGTCAACAGCGAGCTGGTCGGGGTTTGTTGACGGCAACTGTTCGAAGATCAGTTTCGCAAGAGGTTCGAGGCCCTTTTCCCTGGCGATAGTGGCGCGAGTCCGTCGTTTTGGTTTGTAGGGCAGATAGATGTCTTCAAGGACGGTAAGGGTTTGGGCGGCATTGAGTTTCGCTTTTAGTTCGTCTGTCAGTTTGCCCTGCTCGTCAATTGATTTAATTATCGCTGCGCGGCGTTTGTCGAGTTCGGCAAGCTGGTCAAGGCGGTCACGAATCGCGGTAACTGCGACTTCGTCGAGTGAGCCGGTGGTCTCTTTTCGGTATCGTGCGATGAACGGCACGGTCGCGTCTTCAGCAAGAAGCTGGGCGACGGCGGTTACCTGGGTTACTGTGAGCGAAAGTTCCTGCGATATTACTGCAATGTGCATTAAATCCATTTATCTAGTGTCCTGAAAAGCCGGTAAAAAACTGATAATATACTTTGCATAATGAAACGCCCTTTGTACGCATGAGGAACGGTTGTGTCAAGGACAATTGCATGAATGGCGATGATTTTGGAGCATTGCTTCGAGAAATGAAGTTTGTAGAACAATTTTTGTGAATTTTTTGGAAAAATGGTGAGTAATTGTGTTGTTTTGCGCATAATGGTTATGAACGTTCGGTAATTACCAATTACATTGACTACTATGGAACAGGCGTTGCGACATATTGATGATGAACATTTAAAGCTGTCGGCTGGTGATGAGGCAGCTTGGCGCGGGCTGGTTTTGCGCTGTGTGCCTCTGCTGTACGGGATGTTTATTAAGAAAGGTATCAACGCGGCATTGGCGGAAGAACTGACGCAGAAAAGCATCTTTGACGCGGTTCGCAGCCGGGAACAGATAGACGTTGACAAGGGTTTGGCAGAGAGTTGGCTGATGGCTATTGGACGCAATAACCTGGCTGACGAGATGCGCAAGCGTGCGGTGTTTCGCAACAAAGAGGCAGATATCGCGGTTTGGCTGCGGTCGCTTGCGGTTAAACTGATGCCTGACGAGGTGTTGGAACTTGAGGAAACGAGGCAGCTTGTTCGTGATGCGATGGACAGTATTGATGACAGAGAGAAGCAAGCTCTGGTGCTGAAATATGTCGACGATCTCAGTGCCAGGCAAATTGCCGGTAAGATGCTGATGAGTGAAAAGGCTGTGCACAGCCTGCTGTATCGCGCGAGGATATCGCTGCGGGATAAACTTGTCGGACTTAGTAGATAGTAGTTAATAGTTAAGGTATTCAGGTTTGCTGGAATTGTATGTCAAATTGAGATATGAAGGACTGGGATTTGTGAATTTCAACCCAGATTGCAAACGTGCCTTTGATTGGGATGAATATTTTAACAATTGTATTTTTTATCCCTGCGCTCGCGCTTCGGGCTATTGTTTGTGAATGGAATTAGATAATGTTTTGATCCTCCGACTGGAGGGGCCAATAATGAAACGAAAAGAAAATAAACTTAATAAAAACATTTCGCGGCTGGTAAAGTCGGCTGGCGGAAAAGATACGCCTTCGGATAATTTTACTGAGAAACTGATCAATGACGCTCTGAAGGAGTTGAAGTCGCCTGCCGGTGAGCCTATGCGAAGTGCCGGGAGCTATAGAATGAAGACGACACGGAAAATCATTATAAGTATTGCGGCATCGGTGCTGCTGGTGGTTGGAGTGGCGGCTGTTATGATGCCGTCGCTTGGCCAAATAAAAGAGAAAAGCAAAGAAGTGCAGGCAAAGGGCGAGAAGAATCAGAGTGAACTGGAAGGTATTTTAGCTGTGGATAAGGCTGATGGTGATGATTCGATAGTGGTAAGTCCCGTGGTTGAGGAGGCTAAAAAGTTTGCTGATAAAATTAATAGTGCAAACAAACCTGTTGAGGCCGTACCAAATGCCTATAAGCCTGCTTCTGCAAAAAGAGATTCCAAGTCGATCAGGTTAGGCACTGAGGGTCAAAACGTACCGTATGTTGGCACGCCGCAGAATAGAAGAAGTACGGTATCCAAGAGTCTCGGTCGACCGGGGATGCCTGGTATGATGCCTGGTATGGGTATGGGGGGCAGGTTTCCAGCTTTTAGGGCAGGTGTGGATGCCGGGTATGATGGTGAAGGTTACGGAATGGCTCATGGTGGTAATCGTGTGCCCAACGGTGCTGGGTTTGACGCTATGTTCTTTAAGAATTATGGCGTGAATCCATTTGTTGATACCGAGGACGATCATCTTTCCACGTTTGCTACAGATGTCGATACTGGCTCGTATACTATCGCGCGGAAGTATCTGCATGAGGGGAAGCTGCCGCCTGATGAGGCTGTGCGGGTTGAGGAGTTTGTGAACTATTTTGATTATGACTATCCGGCGCCGCAGGAGGATACGTTCGCAGTGTATACGCACGCTGAGCCGTGGCAGTTTGGCAGTGGGCGCAAGAACAGCTACCTGATGCGGATCGGGCTGAAGGCAA
>DAOWHR010000437.1 GCA_030641315.1 Anaerohalosphaeraceae bacterium
ATCCACTTGCCGATGGTTTTCATTGCTATGATGCTTTCTTCGGGGATCGTGCCATCGCCTTTCGGGCCGATGTTTAGCAGGTAATTGCCGCCTTTGGAAACGATGTCAACGAGGTTCTGTATAAGCTCTTCGGTTGGCTTCCATGCGTCGTCATGCTCTGAGAATCCCCATGTGGTATTCATCGTCATGCAGACTTCCCAGTCAACGCCTTCGATGCCGGTTGATGGAATTGTTTGTTCGGGTGTAGTGAAGTCGCCTTGATGAGGTTTCCATGTTTTGAGGCGGTCGACAGAGTCGTCCTTTTCGATGTGCGGAATATGGTACAGGCGGTTGTTGGAAATGATGTTCGGCTGAAGATCGCGAACCATTGCCAGGAGTTCATTGGCTCTCCAAAACTCACCCTCGTTGCCCTTTTTGGAGTAGTCCCACCATACAATGTCAACGTCTCCGTAGTTGGTCATTATTTCGCGTGTCTGGTGATGGAGGTAGTCAATGTAGATGTCGTGGTTTCTGGGGCCGTTTGGAGATGGTATTTTTCTTAGCGGATGGGGCAGGGACGAAGCGGCTTTATAGTCGTACTGCGGATGGTGCCAGTCGATCACAGAATGGTAGTAGCCGACCTTTAGTCCCTCGGCGCGTATCGCGTTGGTGATCTCTTTGCAGAGGTCGCGGCCAACGAGGTCGTAGGCGTCATAAGTTGTGTATTGCGAATTGTAAAGGCCAAAGCCATCGTGGTGTTTGGTTGTGAAGACGACGTAGCGGCAACCGGCCTGGCGAGCGAGCTTTGCCCATTGGGAGGCGAAATCTTTTGTCGGCTTAAAACGGGGGACGGCTTGGTGGGCATACTCCCAGGTGTCTGCGCCGACGTAGTTCTGTATCCATTCCATGCCGCCTCGTTTGCCGACCATCTTGTCGTTCCATGTGCCTGCAAGACCGGAGTAGAGGCCCCAGTGTACGAACATGCCAAAGCGTGCGTTTCGCCACCATTGCATCCGGGTGTCCCGCTGCTGTTTTGTTTCCGTTGTCATTTTTTTCTCCTGGTTTTTTGTCGGCTCTCCTTGAATCTCTGACGTTAGTGTGCCAATTACGATTGCCGAAAGAAGCAGCATTATGATCGGTTTGTTTTTGTTCATGATATTTCCACCTTCCAAGAATAATAAGTTGACGAATATTTGCTGAATTGTCGCATAGAATGGAAGTTTTGCAAGAATATTCTGCTGCGGCCGATGCGGGTCTGGTTTGCTGGTACTTGTTCGATGAAAAATATATCGCTATAAAAACGTCTCAAGGTCCGAAAAAAACATCATAAAACGCCTGAAAGTTCTTTCTGTGATCTTATAAGAGAACAATGTTCCAAAAAGGCTCTGTCTGATTTGGAAACGGCTCGATCATTTCTTAAGTTTTAAGTGGAAGCAATGGATAAACAGCTTCGATGGATGATGTGGAAATGCTTTTTGAAGCGGGCAGGGAAAAGAAATGGGCACTATAAAAGATGATAATTGTTCAAGCGAGGCCGATCCGAAAGGTTTGGGCGCCGCTTTTGTTAGGGCTGGCATTGCGAGGATGCTGGTTGTTGTTATATTGTCAGCGGGTGCGACGGTGTTTGCAGGGCAGGTTCCGCTGCACCATTTTGATCTTCCATGCCAGAGTTGCCATGAGGCGCCCGATGACAGCGGCAAGGTTACCGCTGATATTACAGTCGGATGCACACAGGCGGGATGCCATGAGTATGATCCGGTGCTGAACCATGCGGTTGACGTTACGCTGACAGGTGCGGTTCCAGTGGGCATGAAGCTTGACGACAAGTCGCGCGTTACATGCCTTACCTGCCATGAGACTTCGACGTTTACGCCCGATCCCAATACTACTGACACCCGGTTTCTTGATAGTCCTGCCGGGAGCGGGTTTTGCGGTTCGTGTCATGCTGGTCTGGGCAGTACGCCCAGAGAGAGATCGCACTGGCAGTTTTCAAAATCGGCTCATCTGGGCGATATAAATCCAAAATCCAAATCTGAAAAGGATCTGTTCGGCAGCAGTGAGATCGATGCCGAATCACGCAATTGTTTGTCCTGCCATGACGATGTTACCGTTACGGTTCCTTCAACTAATGAGTCTGCTATGGAAAGGGCCGACCGATGGAGCAAGATGGCCGATCATCCTATCGGCATGGATTATTCCAAGGTCGTTATGGGCGGCAAGTACAGGTCAAAGTTCTATAACTATCCGCTGAGTCAGGACACGGGCATTCGCCTGTTCGATGGCAGCATGGGCTGCGGAAGCTGCCACAGCCTCTACTCACAAAAAAGATCAAACCTCGTAATGGAAAACCGAAGAAGCCAACTTTGTAAGCAGTGCCATAACAAGTAATTCAAGCTGGCCGATTGACTGGTTTTTGTGTAAAAACCTTGATTAACGTAAGGTATGAACAAGTGGGCGTTTAGCGAAGTTGGTTGCCAACCTCTTTGCTGCTGACAGTAATCAGCGATACGTTCTCTGATCTGTCGAATAATCTTGTTAATAGTTTTTCTGGAAATACCAGTACTCAAAAGATCGCTTTTATATTGACATTAACAGCATGTATTGGTAAAATATATCCATGTTCTTGTTTTGGGGATCACTAGTTTAACAAAACAATATTCATTCTTAAGGTTGTCAAAATGAGAAAACTGATTGCGGTATATTTAGCAGTAATAACGATTCTTTGTATCAGCTCTAATACATTGGCCACATCAACAATAGTTGATAATCAAACAAACCTTGTAAGCAAACTCTATCTGTATAAAATGGAGACGTGGCTGGGGCAGGGTTCATTTACATTGCAGAATATCTACACCAAGTCAACCGGCGATACCAGCACCGATTTCCACAACGCTGTTGACGGCCAGGGCCCGACATTTAACTTGATGAAAATATCTAACGGATCCACCACACGCATTGTCGGCGGCTACAATCCTCAGAGCTGGTTATCAATGGGCGGCTACAATCAATCTGCACCGGGAGACTATGCCGCTTTCATCTTTAATCTAACCAACAATCAAATATGGAGACAGACTTCAAGCCACCAAACATACAACAGCTCTTCATACGGCCCGACTTTTGGCGGAGGCCATGACATTTACGTCGACTCCTCATTAAGCACAGGGTATTCATTTTCTACTTCATACGGCACATCTACTCACAATTATAATGACGATCTTCTTGGTGAATCCGGCGATTGGACGATACTCGAAATTGAGGTATTCAAATTTCATGACCCAAGAATACTTAACGACGAAACGAATTTTGTAACCCGTACACATCTCGATCAATTGCAGGATTGGCTGGGACAGGGTTCATTTACCTTATACAATACCTATACGAAATCAGAAGATGACACAAGCGCCGATTTCCATAGTGCTGTTGACGGCGTGGGCCCGACATTTAACTTGATGAAAATATCTAACGGATCCAGCACACGCATTATCGGCGGCTACAATCCTCAGAGCTGGTCATCTTTGGGCGGCTACAATAGATCTCCAACATCAAACTTTTATACCGCTTTTATTTTCAATCTGAGCAGCAATCAAATATGGAGGCAGAGTTTAGACTTCCAAACATACAACCATCCGTCACACGGTCCGACTTTCGGCGGAGGCCATGACATTTACGTCAACTCCTCATTAAGCACAGGGTATTCATTAGTTCATTCATACGGCACACCTACTGGTTATAATAGTGACCTGTTAGGTCATTCTGACGATTGGACTATACTTGAAATTGAGGTATTCGCTTTTGCCGACTCAAAAATAATTGGCAATCAGACTAATTTTATCACCCAATCTCACCTGGACCAACTGGAAGCCTGGTTGGGAGAAGGCTCATTTACTTTAAAAAATATATACACCAAATCTACCGGCGATGACAGCACCGACTTCCACAACGCAGTTGACGGCCAGGGTCCGACATTTAACTTGATGAAAATATTTAACGGAACTACCACACGCATTGTCGGCGGCTACAATCCTCAGAGCTGGTCTTCAATGGGCGGCTACAACACATCTGCATCTCCAGACGATTATACCGCTTTTATTTTTAATCTGACAGATACGCAAATATGGAGACAGAGTTTAGACTTCCAAACATACAACCACACGTCATACGGCCCGACTTTCGGCGGAGGCCATGACATTTACGTTGACTCCTCATTAAGCACAGGGTATTCAAATGGTCATTCATACGGCACATCTACTGGTTATAATAGTGACCTGTTAGGTCGTTCCGGCGATTGGACGATACTCGAACTTGAGGTATTCAACTTTTTTGAATGCACCTACAATCTTGCAGGCGATGCCAACAAGGACTGCAAAGTTGACTTTGAAGATTTTGCATTAATGGCAAGCAGCTGGCTAATCGACTGTGCCATGAACCCATCCGACCCAGCCTGCGTACCAAATTAACAATTGTTGGCAAATAGCAATACGTTACAAATAAAAATGGACGGCAAGTTAAACTGGAATGCTCCCCAAAAGTTGATCCAGTTTATGTGAGAGTATGATCGATTGATTTGGTATAATATTAACACTGAATTTTGGATATTGTACTCATGAAGAAACATTTTAGTGGGCCACAGCTTGTACCCACAAAAAAGATCAAACCTCGTAATGGAAAACCGAAGAAGTCAACTGTGCAAGCAGTGCCATAATTAAGTAGATTGAATGTGGTGTTGTAGTGGATAATACGGACGTCTGTTGCCTTGTGAAGTGAAAATTGTTTTATATTTTAGAGTGATTCGGAAAGAAATATAGAGCATATAGGAAGTAAATATAGGTTTTTGAGAGATTTCCTCAAACTTTTTGTTTGTATACGACGAATAATTGTATACTTGTGGTATACTTGTGGTATAGTCATTAAAAGATTATGGTGCTTTTTTTAGAGTAATGGTAGAAGGACGAATTTGATGCGAATTCGCAGAAAGCGAACAGAAAACATGCCGTTTAGGTTTGATTCCGAAAAGACGTTGCAGGCCATAGGAGTTTTGCTTTCGCAGTCTATGGAAAACAAACGCGACAATTATATGCGCATTCTAAAGCTTCTGTATATAGCAGACCGCAGAAGCATAGAAGAAACGGGGCGACCAATCACGGGCGATAGTTTTGTGGCAATGAAGCGAGGTCCAGTGCTAAGCCGCACCTATAATATCATCAAAGAAGAGGA
>DAOWHR010000461.1 GCA_030641315.1 Anaerohalosphaeraceae bacterium
GGAGTCAGAGATAACCTTGAAGACACAAAATTCAATGCCGAAAGCGAATCGGCAGGGATAGAACAAGCGGACATCGCCCAGATCGCTATCGATCTGTCACGCAGAGAAGTTCTTTATCAGTTGTCTCTTTCTGTGACGGGGAGAATGCTCTCGATGAATCTGCTTGATTTCATACGGTAATCAGACGGACATCTGTTTGAATATTATACGGTTATTACCAATAACCTTTGTTTTCCAGTTTTCGGATTTAATTTTATTATGCTAATGAACACGGCTTTGGGAAATGAGCGGCAGTGAATTGCATTTTTTTTCTGCGTGTTGTTTATCCTGTTATGTCAGGCATGGTATTTGCTTTACTTATTATGACAACGGTATCCAGTGCTGTGTCCGTGATAAAATTCAGTATCAGCTTGCTGCAATCAGCCATCCGCTGCGTTCGTCTGCATCGACAATGCTTCAACATTGTCTGTTTCGACGGCCTTGCGGCTGACTAATTGAGCTGACGGTGAATCCAGAAATTTACAGCGGACAAAGCACTAGTATAACATTTTGAAAGAGCCATGATGAACCCTGTGAAATCAGAGACAATTGTGCAGCACGAAGATACTTATCACTGTCAGTTATTATTGCAGATGGGTGACGGGTGTTATGCGATCGAGGATTTTGAGCAGGCTCGGAGCTATTACGGCCAGGCCGCTTTGCTTGATGCTGACTCGGCTGGTCCTTATGTCGGGCTTGGGATGCTGGAGTATCAAAACGAGAATCTTGAAGACGCGGAGCTGGCTTTTAAAGTTGCCTGTAGGCTTGACCGTCAGTGTTCGAAGGGCTATCTGGGAATGGCGATGGTCGCACATAAAAAGGATAATTACGGCTATGCCTTCGATATGTATCTCAGAAGTATCGAATGCGACAGCGATAACCTTATGGCGCTGTTGGGGCTATTTCAGACATCGTGCAAGATGGGGACGTTTGAGAATATAATTCGATACCTGGATCATTATCTTCAGTCGCATCAGGGAGATACTTCGGTGATGTCGTGCCTGGCAAGCCTGTATATTCGCGACAATAAATTCAGCCTCGCAAAATCTATGCTGGACAGGATACTTGCTATCGATCCTGAAGATGAGGTCGCGGTTAATTTGCTTGAAGAAGTTGAATATAACCTGTCGAGGCTAAATGGGGGAAACAGTCGATGACGGCCAGGATTTCGGCGGAAAAACTTGATGAACTTGAGAAAATCCTTAAAGAACAGATCAGGCTCATCGATAAGAACGATCATAGGGCAATTTATAATGAAATCGCGAATTGCGGAAAATTAATCGATGAGCTACGTCTGGAAAGTCTGTCCGGGGATAATAATTTCGATGATCGACGCAGAGAAGTAATGGAGCTTTATCGGCGGCTTATTTTGGTGCTGGACACAGGTAAGAAAAAAGTTACGGATCAGTTGAACAGGTTGAGAAAGAATAAAAAAACGCTAGTTCTTTATAAGGACGGCCCTGGTTCACTGGTCCGATAAAAAGGAATAAATATGGGCGAAATAAGACTACCAGGACTTAGTACCGGCATTGACACGACTGCGCTGATTCAGCAGTTGATGGCAGTCAACGGGAGGCGTCTGGCATCATACCAGGTACGCAAAAGCGAACTCGAGGAAAAGACTTCCGCGATCGATGAGATACGCGCGCTTGTTAAAACGTTTGACTCCGCTGTAAGTTCGATAGCTGATACGAGTAAGCTGAACCTGTTAAATGCTGTTTCGAGCGACACGGACTATCTCGATGTTTCGGCAACTTCCAGTGCGACGCCTGGTTCGCATTCCGTTGAGATAAACCAACTGGCCCAAAGCGAGACATGGGTGCAGGACAGTTCCTCATTTTCATACGCGACTGATTATGTAGGCGGCGGCAGCTTTATCTATACATACAATAATCAGCAGCGGGTTATCAGTACAGTCGCCAACCAGACTACCCTGGAGGAGCTTGTCGGCTTGATAAACAACGACAGCGAGAATCCCGGTGTTAACGCAAGCATACTGTTCCAGGACGGCAAGCAGCATTTGATGCTAAGCGGCAGTCAGACCGGGACCGATTATGCGATCACTATCGATTCGAGCAACACGGAACTGCTGCAAGCACAGACGACGTTTACCGATGACGGGGAAAACGCTCAGCTTTCCGACAAGATCATAGACCTGGACCAGTTTAGCGGAACGCTTGGCGCGACTGATAAGATTGTGATAGAAGGAAAAAACAGGGATAACAAGAAAATATCTAAGGTCGAACTGACCATAACCGAAAACACAACTGTTGAGCATATAATTGACAGCATAAATGTTGCTTTTGAAGGCATTGCCACGGCACGCTATGATAAAGGAACAATATACCTGGTGGATAATGAACCCGGCGACAGTGATATTTCGATTGACCTGTCGTTTCAGGCCGATGGTCTCGGCACGGCAGAATTGACATTGCCTGCCTTTGAGGTTACGACAGAAGGCGGTTCGGTCAGCGCGGATATTGCGTCACTGTCGCCAGCGACATTTGTCAAGACGCAGTCCGCCCAGGATTCACAGATAAAGGTCGATGGTTATCCGATTGGCGATACGGAGTGGATTGAGCGAAATTCCAACAGTATTAACGATGTTATCAACGGGATCACATTTAATCTTATTGACCTGCCTGAGACGGACAGAACCATCAAAGTGACGATCAATCGTGATAACGAAGCTGTTAAGACCAAAGTTGAGGAACTGGTTTCGGCATATAATGAGCTGATGGACGCAATCGATTCTAAGACTGATTTTAATGCAGAATCAAAGAAGATGGGCCTTCTCAGTTCGGATCCGGCGGTATCTTTTATTAAGACGAGACTTCGCGATCCTTTGCTTGGCGCGATCACAGGCTTTAGTTCTGCCAATGATGCTTATGCGTCAGCATCTGATATTGGTATCAGTCTTGACGGTGCGGGCAGGATCGACTTTGATTCGGAGAAATTTAACGATGCTATGGCTGACGATTTTATGTCGCTGGTGAAATTTCTTGGAGCGGTCGGCGATGGTGCAAGCAGCAGTTCAAGTGTTAATTTTTACGGCGCGACGAAGTATACACAGGCAGGCCAATACAACGTTCGTATTGCCAGCGACGCGTCAGGCAACGCTACCGGAGCATGGATAAAACTGGACACTGAGGACTGGTCGGAGGCACGGGAGGCGACGATAGACGGCAATCTTATCAAGGCATCGATGGATTTTTCCGGGACCGATCCTGAGATGGGACTGCAACTGGTGTTTCAGTGGCAAAACGACGGCAGTCATTCATACGATCCGTCACAGCCGGAAGCGGGCAATCCGGTGGAGGCTGCGATCAGCGTCAGGCACGGAATGGGCAGCAGCTTTGCTGGAATTCTCGATGAGATACTCGATGTCGGGACAGGCAGGCTCGATATGGATGATGAAATCATGCAGGATAAAATTGATAACGTAAGTGATCATATCGAATCCGAAACGAAAAGGCTTGATCGGATTGAGGCCAGGCTTATCGCGAAATACGCAAGGCTGGAAAAGA
>DAOWHR010000323.1 GCA_030641315.1 Anaerohalosphaeraceae bacterium
AAAACAGCTTGAAATATCTGAAGGAACCGTCAGGCGAAGAATAAAAGCCTTGCAGGACTCCGGGGCCATGAAAGTTAAAGCACTTCTTGACCCCGATGTCCTCAAAAACCAGCAGCTTGCTATCATAATGGCATCTGTCACAGAAACAAAACTGCTAAAGAAAAAGGCCGTGGAAATATCCAGGCTAAATAACGTAAGTGCCGTATCTATTATCTCTGGCCAATACGACCTGCTGATCGAGGTTCTCGTTGATTCCAACAAGGGAATGGTTACTTTCATCACAGAAACACTCTCAACTGTACAGGGACTGTCAAAAACAGAAACATACATGATCTTAAAAAGTTTTGGCAAATTCATCTGATAGGATTTTTTGCTTTCAATATCACTGTTCTTCCTTAAAATCAAATGAGCAATTATGTTCCATCTATTTGTTCGTTGTTTTTAAGGAGACTTACCAAATGAAATTCGCCAACACGATTACCGCTATCGTCCTCATCACACTGTCACTATTAACCGCAACATCTTTTGCCGATGTCAAACTCCCAGCTGTTATTGCTGACAACATGGTCCTCCAGCAAAACAAAACCATCACTCTCTGGGGATGGGCCGATCCATCCGAAAGCATCTCCGTAAAACCGTCTTGGCAGAAACGACCTAAAAAAACAAAGGCCGACAAAGACGGCAACTGGTCAATAAATACAAAAACACCGAAAGCATCAGGCCCACACACCATCACCATCACTGCCAACAACACCATCACCATCCAAACCGTAATGACAGGTGAAGTCTGGCTCTGCTCAGGCCAGTCAAATATGGAATGGCCAATGTCAAAAGTTAACAATTCCCAGCAGGAAATTGCATCTGCAAAATTCCCCGGCATTCGGATTTTCACTGTCAAAAACACTATCTCCAAAACCCCTCTGCCCGACTGTACCGGATCATGGTCACAATGTTCGCCTGAAACTGTCGGCTCATTCAGTGCCGTCGGTTACTTCTTCGGTCGCAACATCCACCAGGAACTAAACATACCCGTAGGACTCATCAGTGCCGACTGGGGCGGAACACCAGCCGAATCCTGGACCAGTGCGAAAACTCTAAAAAAAATGGACGATTTTGCATTGGCGGTTGAAACCCTTGAACAATCGGACCCATCCGAAATTGAAAAACTCCTCAAGCAGAAAATGAACCAATGGCAAAAACAGATCAACGAAAAAGACCCAGGCTCAAAAGAATACTGGCAAAGCCCATCAACTGATGATGCCGAATGGAAAACAATGGAACTGCCTAAAGATTGGACTTCAACCGAACTGGCTTCGTTCGATGGCGTTGTCTGGTTTCGAAAAACAACAAACCTCCCTCCCTCATGGTCCAAAAACGATATGACCATCACACTAGGCCCGATCGACGACTATGACACACTATACGTCAACGGGATAGAGATTGGCCAGACACTGAACTGGAGCACCCCAAGACAATATACCATTCCTGCCTCAGCCCTCAAGACAGGAAAAAACACTATCGCTGTCCGCGTAATAGACTTGCACGGCAACGGCGGCATCTACGGAATACCCGAACAGATGACACTCAAACCGACTGGCGCACCCGACTCACAAGCAGTCAAACTCGCTGGCACATGGAAATACAAAACAGGCGCACTCGCAAAAGACGTCCCCGCAATCCCCCAGACATCACCATCCATTAACGCTCACACTCCAACATCCCTTTACAATGGCATGATCGCACCACTCACAAACTACGGCATCGCAGGCGCAATATGGTACCAGGGCGAATCGAACGCGGCCAGAGCATACCAATACAGAAAACTCTTCCCGGCAATGATAGAAGACTGGAGAGATAATTTCGACCAGGGCAACTTCCCGTTCTACTTCGTACAGATCGCCCCATACAGCTATGCCCCCAATGTTCCATCAGAAAAATTACGCGAAGCACAGTTCCTCACTCTCAAAAACACTAAGAACTCCGGTATGGCCGTCACCTCGGACATCGGCAACATCAAAGACATCCACCCAAGAAACAAACAGGACGTAGGCAAACGGCTCGCACTCTGGGCCTTGGCAAAGACTTATGGCAAAAAGGATGTCGTCTACTCAGGCCCGGTTTACAAAAAGTTCAAAATCCAGGACAGCAAAATTCGTCTATACTTTGAATACACAGATGGTGGCTTGGTAGCAAAGGACGGCCCGCTCACAGATTTCACTATCGCAGGCACCGATAAAGCCTTCGTACCTGCAACTGCAACCATCGATGGCGACACGATCATTGTCTCAAGCGATAAGGTCCCGGACCCGACAGCCGTTAGATTCGCATGGTCAAACACCGCAGAACCCAACCTTTTCAACGGAGCAGGCCTGCCCGCATCTTCCTTTAGGACAGATGACAAAATAGAAAATTAAATAAGAAACACATCGATTGGGAGATTACAAAATGAAGAACTTCTATTTCTTACTTCTTGCACTATGCCTTATGACAATATCGGCATCAACTCTGATCGCTGATGTAACACTGCCCTCAATCATAGCCGACAACATGGTTCTCCAGCAAAAAACGACAGCCCCTTTATGGGGTTTTGCCTCGCCGGATGAAAAAGTGACAGTAACAACTTCCTGGCAAAAACGGCCAACCTCTACCACCGCCGATAAAGATGGTAACTGGAAAGTCCGGATCAAGACTCCAAAAGCATCGGGGCCGCACACCATCACGATCAAAGCAAGCAACACGATCACTCTTAATAATGTCATGACAGGCGAAGTCTGGCTCTGTTCGGGCCAGTCAAACATGCAATGGACAATGGCAAAAACTGATAACGCACAAGACGAGATAGCTTCTGCAAAACACCCCAACATCAGACTCTTCCAGGTCCAAAGAGCAAGTGCGCAAGAGCCTATAAATAACTGCGCCGGCTCATGGGATCAATGCACTCCCGAAACAGTAAAAAACTTCAGCGCCGTTGCATATCTTTTCGGAAGAAATCTTTTCAAGGAACTTAATATCCCCATAGGCCTGATCCACTCTTCATGGGGCGGAACCCCCGCCGAAGCATGGACACGCAGAGAATTCATCGA
>DAOWHR010000217.1 GCA_030641315.1 Anaerohalosphaeraceae bacterium
AGCTGAGGTCGCCAAACGGTATGGCCAGAAGATACAATATATCTATCAGGAAAACGCTGGGCCGGGCGCGGCACGCAACACAGGCATAAAAGCAGCAAAGTGTGACTGGATCGCCTTTCTCGATGCTGATGATGAATGGGCCGAAGACAAGCTGGCACTTCAGGTTGAGCTTTTGAAAAAGAATTCCAATCTGGCATGGACATCGGCAAACACTATGCGATGCCTTTGCGCACAAAAAAAGGAAGAGCCGCTGATACCCACTGAGAAGGTGACGCACTTTCTGGCAGAGAAGAATGTATTTGATTACATGGAAGCTTTTAGCGTCAGGATCCGTCCTCATACAAGTTCAATGCTGATCAAACGTGAGGTGATCATTGCAGCGGGACTTTTTGATACAGTCTGGCGAAATGCCGAAGATGTCGATCTATGGCTAAAGATATCGTATCTCCATCCAGAGATCGGTTTTGTAAATCGACCATTGTCGACTTATCACATGGGCACAGCAGGGTCTCTTGCGACCAATCCGATTAACTATGAGCTTACAGCAGCATTCCTGGAAAGGCATCTTGAGATTACTGGCGGTCTGAATGTCTCAGAGAAGTTCGCCCCAATTGCAAAAGATGTGCTGTGGGCGTGGGTACGTTCATCTTTCTTTGATGATCGTGTTTACGATACAAGAAAAGCTCTTGAGCAGTTCCCGCAATTACTGTCGAATAGACAGAGATCGACTGTATACTGGTTGACAATAGTACCGGGACTTACAAAAAATATTTGCAGGATGCTTTCGTTTATTTCCCGCAGTTTGAAGCTGCGAAAACAGAACTGGCATCCAACAGAAGATTATATAAAACAGGACAATACGGAAAACTGAATGAACAAAGACAGCATTACAACAGATTTCAGTATATCAGTGATCATTCCGGCTTATAATGCGCAAGAGCATATCAAACGCGCAATAGACTCTGTGTTGGCGCAGTCACTAAAGCCTGACGAGATCATTGTTGTCGATGACGGATCGACGGATGAGACAGCTATAATCGTAAAGCAGTATGGTGACAAGATAAGATATATTCTCCAGGACAACGCCGGTCCATCGGCTGCACGAAATGCAGGGATATTATCTGCCGGTTCGACATGGATCGCGTTTCTGGACTGCGACGATGAGTGGGTTGCGGACAAACTTGAATTGCAGGCTGATATTATCAAAAGCAATACCGACATGGTGTGGGTAAGCGGGAACTATTATCGGTGTCTGTGCGAAAAACAAATTTGCCGGCATCATACCGAACCATTTAAGATTGATGGTCTGCTGGACGGCAAAGAATACTTTGATGACTATTTCAACGCATTTCGCCGAGACATTGCAGGCCATACTGATACTATGATGATCAAAAAAGATGTACTCATCGAGGCGGGTATGTTTCCGGTTGGGATACACCGGGCCGAAGATATGTATTTGTGGTGGCAGATCGCGCTGCGGCATCCTAAGATCGGTTTTGTGAGCGACGCGCTGGCTACATATCATCTCGAAGTCGGATCGAGCGTTTCCGTTACTGAGACAAGCTGGAAGTATTATGCCCGGATGCTTGCCAAAAGTTTGGAATCGGCCAGAGGTCTCGGAAAGGTAGATGTTCTCAAACCGGCTGCGTCTATGATGCTGCGCAGGTGGATACGGGCTATGCTGTTCGACGGTGAGGCCGAGCCTATAAGGAACCTGCTGGACAACGGCAAAGAACTTGTGTCGCCAGGTTACAGATTTTTTATAAGGACACTGATAGCTGCACCAAAGTTGACGGCGTTTGGGTGCCGGATGATATCGAAGATCGTAAGGGTGCTTGGGATTCGCAAGGGTCTTGTAAGGCCCTCGAAATAAATATGGATGATAAACGACAAATCAAAATAGCGGCTCTTACCGGCGGTCATAACACTCCATCGGCGCGGTTTCGTGTGCGACAATATATCAGCCGTCTTGCTAAATTTGGCATTGCGGTCGAAGAACATATCCCTTATTTTGAGAAAAGCTGCGGGCTGCCCAGTCCGTTTATCGCGGCGGCACGGATACCTGCGTTGTTCAGGAGCCGCGATGCTGACGCGGTATGGCTCAACAAGGAACTGGTCCAGGGGTATCCTACTTTTGAACGTTTTTTGAAACGGCCCCGTGTGCTTGACGCTGACGACGCGATCTGGCAAAATTTGCCTTTTGGCGGATTTGGTGCACCGCGAATCGCAAGGGCCATGGATGCAGTTGTCGCGGGGAACAGCTATCTTGCGGACTACTTTAGCCAATACTGCAACAATGTGCATATTGTGCCGACGGCGATCGATCTTGAACGCTATACACAGCGTGAGAAACTGCCTGAGGGAAAATTTGTTATCGGCTGGACGGGTTTGGCGTGCAATTATCAATATCTCGAACCGATCGCAGATGCGTTGAGGCAGTTTCTTGAATCGCATGATGATGCGGAGCTTATGCTGCTGTCCAACAGGAAGTGGGACACTAGCGAACTGCCTGCTGACAAGGTTAGATTTGTGCCCTGGTCGAAGGAGAACGAGGCGAGCGCCTTGCATGAAATGTCGGTCGGTCTGATGCCGCTTGCCGATGATAAGTGGGCAAAGGGCAAGTGCAGCTTCAAGATGCTTTAGTACATGGCATCGGGGGTTCCGGTGATCGTGTCGCCGGTGGGCATGAACGCCGATGTTCTTGCAAAGGGTGAGTCGGGGTACGGTGCGGTCTCTGCCGATGACTGGTACGATGCTTTGAATGAACTCTACAACTGCCGGGACAGGCAAAAAGAGCTTGGGAACAACGGGCGTGCGGTCATCGAGGAATTCTATAACGCCGATACCGTCGCGAAGCAACTGGCGGGGATATTTAGAAGCTTGCTATAACCAAAACCAGGGTCATATTCTTGACTTTACGGGGCGATTTGGTAGAATGCGCGATATTGCCCGGCAAGGGTGTGTTCAATTAACTGATTAAGCGGGTTTGCCAGTTTAGGGAGCAGCAGATGCTTGCGGATATTGATTTGAGGCGGCGGGTTGTGATGAGCAAAAAGAGAATGCTAACTGAAAAGTACTCCATTTCTTTGTTGATTTTGACCATTCTGAGCATTGGTATTTCTCTGATGGGATGTAAGAGAACCAGTGAGCCAGATGGCGATACTGCAAGTGACGATGATCTTTCATACATTGAGTTGCCGCTGATTGATTCGCAGGAGAAAGTGCCTATCATAGCTGCATACTATACAGGCTTCGGCTTTGGGTCTTCGGCACTGAATCATATGCTCATGGTTTGGCCAGACGGAACAGTAATATTTTCTGACGATCTGATCAAAGGTGGTCCACCATATTTCACTGGAACTATATCGCAAGGCGAGATCGAATCATTCTTTGAGTCCTTAAGAGCAAAGAATATTTTTCAGAGAACATATCAAACCGTGCACACAGGTCCGGAAATGGGCTGGACGATGTTGTTAGTTAATTCCCCCAAAGATGGCATATTGGTTTTAGAATCCTTTCATGAATATACTGAACTTGATGCCCGGTTAGTTTTTACAGATAATGGTATTACGTCTCTAGAAGGCAGAACGATTAAGGAAGTTCTAAAAGAACAGTCAGAAGATTATCAACTATTTCGAGCTGACTGGGACTTTATCCGTAAAGGTTTTGATGAACTCATTCCCGATGATCAGACTGCCATCGAAACACTCAAATTTAAAATGATACTCAACTGGTATGAAGATACAAAAAGATATGAATGACAATATCAATTGTTTTGCTGTGAAAGGCGTGTTTATGTTTGAAGGGGACTGGTGGCTGTTAGCGGCGAGGATTGTTGGTATGCTTATTTTTGTTGGGATGGTGATCGACTTTTTTGTCTCAAAGAGGAAGGTGCCAGCCTATGTTGTCGTTTTGTCGATCATCGCATTGGCGGGCGGGGTCGCTTACGGCATTTTTGCCAGCAAGGACGTTTTGGACGTTGTTTTGAACGGGCTGCTGTGCTTTATCGTTCCTTTTGGGGTGTGGTTCATGTGCGGCGGATCGGTTTTCGCGAAAAGACGCGGCAATGGGTCATCCGACTGATACGCAGTTGCATATTGATGAAGATAAGGCTTGAGAGCTACGCCGCCTTTGTTCGAGTTCTTCTCCCCGAACGATTTTTATTACGGTCGGGCTCCCAAGCCCATCTGCTTAAAGTATACACTACGAATCGGCGTGCGGCAAATTATTGGGCATATATTTTATGCCGTTGGATCATTTACATTGGTTATATCGAAAGCAGGTTGTCAGGTGGTCGTTGACCAGGCCGGCTGACTGCATGAATGCGTAGCAGATCGTTGAGCCGACGAACTTGAAGCCGCGTTTTTTCAGTGCCTTGCTCATTGCATCGGATTCGGGGGAGGTGGCGGGGATTTCTTTTAGCGATCTCCACTTATTGCGGATGGGTTTGCCGCCTACGAATTGCCAGATGTAGGAATCGAAGGAGCCGTACTCGGCCTGGACCTCCAGAAAGAGCTTAGCGTTTGTGACCGCATGGGTGACCTTGAGGCGGTTGCGGATGATGCCGGGATTGTTGAGCAGGGATTCGATTTTGCGTTTGTCGTAACGGGCAATTTTTGCAGGTTCGAAGTTGTCGAAGGCTTTGCGGTAATTCTCACGTTTGTTGAGGATAGTCTGCCAGCTGAGTCCGGCTTGAGCGTTATCCAGCAGAAGGAACTCAAACAGCTTGCGATCATCGTGAACAGGCACACCCCACTCGGTATCATGGTAAACAATCATAAGCTCATCAACACCCGGCCAATCACATTTCTTTTGCATTGTTCAAATCCCTGGAATTTCCCATAACTTACAATCATCATCACGAAATGGCCAAATAAAACTCTTGGAGCACTCATATTTACCAAACTACATAAGCTTCTTTTAAACCTATACTAAACAATAACTTAGCTCGTATTAAGGTGTAACTTTGTCAATACATCTTCTAAGCCCTTTGGCATTTCCCTTGACTTTGAGTATAATTTTGCCGATACTATACTCAGCTCAATTACCATGTGTAAGAAGAGTACCGAAGCCGCCTGAACCGCGGCTTCAGCCGTTTATAGAGTCGTAATACAAATCTCTTTCTTTTCTCAACTTTCTTACCCTTTGTTTCTCTTCGGTACAATAAGCAGTTATAAGCTGCATATACTTGAAGCCATCTCTCCTTCGATGTCTTTCTGCAAGAATTACTATAAACTCCTCATTAACCCAAAGACACCACCTTTTTTCTTGTGTCCTATAATTTGGCCAAACGTCACACTTATCCGCATGATCTATCATGCTTCTTAGCCATTCTATACGTTCACATCTCCTTAAGTCAGGAGTTCTATCTTTCTCATTTGGACCATCAGAAACACAATGCCAGAAACCGGCCTCTTTTCCATCGAACATCGGATCTCTACGACACCTAACCCATTGCCCATCGAATTTGGGTTGTGATTCTATAAAGCCCTTATAGAAAACAGCAAAAACCGCATCAATATACTTTTGCCACTGTCCATCATACTTAGAAAGCAAGACAAGTTCAGGCAGCCAAGCAGGTGAGTTGTCCATAGTTAAAACTCCTGTCCCTGCCAGCAGAATAAGTTGAATTTATTTTCTCGAAGAAACGTTGAGGAAGTCAGATTGTAATTTGTACGGTCTTGAATATATTTAACCAAACGTTCTTTTCCAGCGTTACCCGCACACCCCCTGTTGACATATGAAACTGCACCAATCAACAAATCAGTAAGTTGTAATATTGCAGATTCATGCGAACGTATTTGCTGAACACGTTCAATAATATTACGCTGGAAATCTTTCTCTTTATTGCAAAGAACTTCATGCAGCTTAAGCTGTTTGCTTATCCCCAGTGTGTCCTTTATATCAATATAGATTCGATATTTTGAATCCGGGCGCAATATCGGATGAAGCATCTGAAAATACATTTTGTAGTAAAATAGATCATGGTCCTGCCCAGGAAACTTATCGTGATTTAAAACACTCTTATCAGGAACGATCAAAGCCCGGAAATGTAGACAAGTGTTCGAGAAAAAATACTCAACCAGATCATGATAAAACTCATATTTTGAGTTTGAAACTTTTGTCCATTTAATTTCAAGTTGGTGCGATAATTTATGCCGCTCTTTAATATGTTTGATATCCAATGAAATCTTGCGTGTCATTTCTGTAGAAGCCCAAATTGCCCCCAACACCATTGCACGTTGCCCATCGTTTTCTAAATGGCACGACTCATCGCAATATATATTATACATTTGAGACATCATTCTTATACAGCCTCCATTCATTGAATTATATTACAGGTGACCACATACTTAAATTATCTAGCATTTATTACAAGACATAATTTAAAAACACAAAGCCATCCCCACATGGGAGATGGCTTTGTGTTAGGTTCAAGTTGTCAATGAATCATCATTTTGTTATGAGCAACCCATGCTGTTTCCGCAGTTGAAGCATCTGTAGCATGTTCCGTTTCTTACTGTTATTGAACCGCAGACGTCGCAGGCTGGTGCGTCGTCCTGGAAGTGCTGGAATTGGCCGCTGAACTGCTGCATTGTTTCGGCTTCTGCTTTTGTGCCGTCGCCTGTTATCGCCGAACCCACTGCTGCGACTACTCTATCGGCTAATCCGTCAAAGCGGCCGGAAACCTTTTGGGCAGGTTTGGTTTCCGGTGCGGACTTTATGTCGGTCGGTTTTGGAGTATTCTGCATTGCCTTTACTTCGTCGATCTTCTTTGCGAGGTCCTTTGTCTTTTCGACGAGCTGCTTTGCGGTTGTATTGGTCTTGTTGTCAGCGAGCTTTGCGCGGTTCGGTGTGTTCTTTTCGGCGTAGCCCGCTATGAACTGACATCCCATCCAGCAGAAAATGTAGTCTATGATGCTCTTTGCGAATGGTATAGTCTTGTTTGATGTCATGCCGGATGGTTCGAAGCGTGCGTGGCGGAACTTGTCA
>DAOWHR010000283.1 GCA_030641315.1 Anaerohalosphaeraceae bacterium
ATCGTTAAGGGTGTGGTCGATGCTGCGAATAATGTTCAACAGATCAACGGTCAGGCCAGTCCCGCTGGTTACATAATTAGTCCTGAGGTAGCCAACTGGTTAGTGCGAAACGCTTTGACGGCTACTGTGACTGAAGGGACGGGCAAAGAGGCAGCTTTGGATGATTGGCAGGTGTTCGGCAAGACGGGGACAGCGAATATCGCAAGCGGGGGATATGAGGAGAGCAACTATGTTACTGCGTTTGTGGGGGGGGCGCCGGCTGAGAAACCTAAGGTAATAGTACTGGTATCGATACGCAAGCCCAACAAATCTCTAGGCATTGGGTACAGCGGCGGGAGGGTTGCCGCTCCGGTGGCGGGTAAGATACTGGAAAGGACGCTCAGGTATCTTGGTGTCAAGCCCGATACTAATGCTGAAACGGACGAGGGTGGGGTCTAGTACTGTGTAAATCTTTAATTTACGGGTTCCTGCTTGCAGCCAACGGGCATCTGCTGCGTTTTATCCCTGCGCTGGCGGGCGTGTTGCCCAAACCCTAAACACTAAATTCTAAATCCTAAACAAACAATAAGCTCAAAAAAGCAAATGCTCGAAACGGTTCTGACTGCGTCCGAATGAGGTTTTGTGATTTTGCCGCTGGAATGTTTATTTGTTTTGTATTTCAATATTCGGATTTCGCATTTGGGCAACACGCCCTGGCGCTTCGGGCTGCTGTGGCTGTGTTTTCTTCCTTGCATCTACCCATTGGTACTGCGCAACAAGAACGAAACTTTAATATTTACAAAGCACTAGTTTTGTTCCGGTATTTTACCGAGGTATCCTGCATTGCTGCACATAATCAGTATCTTTTCCGCGAGCGGTGCTGCATCTGTTGAGCCGGCCTGTCCGGATTCGACTACTATCACTATGGCGAGTTTTCTGCCTGCTTTGTCCTGAGCGAATCCGCCAAACAATGCGTTGTATGGTCTTTCCGTCGATCCGGTTTTTCCGTAGACGGTTATGTCTCTTGCGGGCAGATCACTTTTATCGAATGCGGTGTTTGCAGTTCCGCCTTTTTCGTTTACGACAGCGAACATTCCATCTTTAATGATCGACATAGTTTTTTGTGAAATGCCGAGGTCTTGCTGCTGGTAGTTCTGGTGGTCGGTGTCATCGATGAAGATGCGTGGAGATTTGTATATTCCGTTCCTTGCGATAGTCGCCATTGCGTTTGCTGCCTGCAGGACGGTCACCCTTAGGTTGCCCTGTCCGATGCCGAACCATCTTCTTTCATTGGTGGCCAATTTGCCGTTTGTAAGGTTATGTATTTTTCCTGGGGACTGTCTGAGGTTGCGGTTGGTTTCTGTTGTTCTTTCCAATGCCGCGAGTTTGTCATCGAATTTTGGGGTGGGAAGTACCCTTGAGCCGAATCCGAATTTTGAGAGCCATTTTTGCAGGGCATCGGTTTCGATCCTGTCAGCGAGCACTGAGAAGTAAATATTGCAGCTTCCTTTTATTGCGTTTCTTGCGATGTTGCCGCTATCGTATGCCCATTTATCGTCATGGGAACCTCCGTATACTCTGTACTGCATGCAGCTGGGCCACTTTGAAGGGGCCTTGTGCTGTGGGCAACTGATAATCTCGTCGGGTTTTATTTTGCCTTCTTCGAGGCCTGCGATGAGGATTATGGGCTTTATGATCGAGCCTGGGGGATAGTTTGTGTTTATTGCTTTGCTGATAAGCGGTTTGTTGTTGGGGTCGTTTATGAGTTGGTTGTAATTATTGCCTGCGGTGTTGAGGTCAAAAGTCGGATGTGATACCATTGCCAGAATTTCGCCGGTTACAACATCGATGACGACGGCTGCTGCTGGTTTGTCAGCACGTTCGTTTCGATACGGATCTGCGAGCAATTCTTCAATCTGTTTTTGGAGGTTTATGTCTATGGTCAGTGTGACGTTCTGGCCGTAGATGGTGTCTTTCTGGTTGAGTAGTCTGCCGTCTTTGTCTTTTTGTTTTTCGCCTCTTTTACCGCGGAGAATTGTTTCGCAGACCCTTTCGATTCCGTAGTCTTTGCCTGCCTGTTCCTGTGGAAGGTATTGTGAGTATGGGTCGTCGGCGAACAAATCTCTGTCCTGCTGTCTGTGTGTTCCTACCCAGCCTATGATCTGTGAGGCTGTTGAATTGTATGGGTATTGCCTTTGCGGGCGAGGCGAAATCTCAATGCCGTCGATATCAACGAACTCAAGCTGGGCAGCCAGTTTTTCCTGCTCATTACTCAGTTCTATGAGAGGGTATGAGTAGTACATTTCGGCCAGGTCAATTTTTAGTGTCATCCTTGCGCGTTCGTCGGGGTTGGGTTCGAGTATCATGAATTTTTCTGTCGCATCGGGGAAGTTTCTTCGCCAGGCAAAGTGCTCTCTTAAGGACCATGTCTGGTCGTTTATTTTTTGAATAATTTCCCTGACCTGGTCGGAGGTCATATTTTTTGTTTTTACGCATTTGCCGCTGATCGCTTTGAGGTCGTCCAGGTTTGTTTTATATTTTTTGATCAGTTTATCTCTTGCGTCCGCTTCGGTCATTGTATCGTCGCGGGCGGTCATTTGGGCTATTGAGGCTTTCCAGAATCTTTCGTCGAGAAGTTGTGTCAGTTGATAACTTATGTTCAGGAAAAAAACCGGTCTGTCTTCTGCGAGGATGCTGCCATTGCGGTCGAGGATGCTTCCTCTCAGGGTGGGCAGTTGATATGGTTCAAGGATTCGTGACGCTTTGATCTGCTCTCTTGCACTATCGGTCCGGAAGAATTGCAGTTGGGCGAGCCTTGCGACGCATATCGCAACGGCAAGGGCACAAATGAACATGAATCTATGTAATCGCTGTTTATACATTTCTCGGAGTCTATATGTTTCAGGTTCTGGAACGTTCTATTCCGAAGATCGGAGCTGCGGCAGCAAATAAGTACCACAGGAGGGCCCCTGCCAGTGCGGTGTACAGGGATTGTAAGCACAGGAAATTGATGGATTCGGTTCCATTGCCGTCCTGGTTCAGGGGTGCGATCAATGCTGCTAAGGCGTGTATCGCTATTGAAATGACGAATATGATCACAAACCGGCTAACGATCATTTCTTCGAACCATTCCCTTTTCATACGTGACGCGATTGCGCCTGTTACGCCGAAGCAGATCATGTAGAGTCCCATCGGTGCGGTTGTCGAGCAGTCAACGGCAAAGCCAATCAAAAATGACGCTATTATCGCATCGCGGGAGTTTGAATTTACGGCGAAGAAAACGAGCGTTATTATCAGCAGGTCGGGACGAACATTGAGCGGGCCGACAGCGATGAAGTTGAGGGCATTGGCAGCGTTAACCACCGTTATAATTATCAATATTGTAATAAAAGTAAACCAGCGCATTTTTTATCCGTCAATATCATCCGGGTCCATCACGATTATTGCGACTTCAGTTATTTGGTTTGCAGGGTGAATTGGTCGCACGGTAATATCCCAGAGCAGGGGTTCTTTTTCGCTTGGGTGGACCATTGAGACTGTGCCGATAACGCGGGGTGTATAGAGAAAACCCTGCTTTGCGGCAGCGTATACTATGTCGCCAAACCGCAGGTTGTTTTTCTTGTAAATCAAGGGTATATCGCATGAGTCCGTTCCCTGTCCGAACAGTTGGCCGCGGATCGGTTGAGCTTTTTCGTCGTGCAGGAACATTATTTCGATATTATGTCTGGCATCTGTAACCAGTCTGACCCTGGAAGTCTGTTGGGTAATGTCCTGTATGGTTCCGATGATGGTGTCTTTTGCAAGTACATACTGATCTTTTTTGACACCTGCAACCGCGCCTTTGTTAATTAACAGTTCCCTTCCTGTTCCGGTAAGTGAGGCGTTTGTTACTTCGGCAAATATCAGGCCCGGCCCCGGTTGCGGTAGGGATGTTTTGACTTTTGTCAGTTTTTCGATCTGCTGGTTGGCAGTTCTAAGGTCCGCAACGGCGTTGCCGTAGGCTGCTTTGAGGGCGAGGTAGTCATTATTTAGTTTTTGAATATCTTTGCTTATAAACTGTTTGGAGTTGAGGAAATCGAGGGTGAGAAAACCGCAAGCTGTTTTGGGGCCTTTATTGACAATGGGGTTTGTTACTCTGACGAATGTGTCATTGAGTATGCGTGTGTGCCTGCGCGGGGTCAACAACAGTACCACGGAGATCATCAGCAGACTGGCAAAGATCGTCTTTTTTGATACTTTTATCTTTCTGCGTGCCATAAGCGGCGGATTTTAATAGAGATTTCAGTTGGTCGTATTACTTTGCAGAACATAGCGGAAATCTAGTCCCATGTGTAGCCATTCTGATCAAGCGTGTCTTTCCAGTCTTCGAGGTTTTCGAGGTAAACGCTTGTTCCCCTTGCTACGCAGGAGAGTGGGTCCTCTACCGCGATAACTTTCAGCCCGGTCGCGTTCGATATAATGGTGTCCATGCCTCTTAGCAGGGAGCCTCCTCCGCACAAGTGCACACCGTTCTCTATGAGGTCGGCGGCGAGTTCAGGTTCAGCTTTTTCCAGTGTTCTCATGACTGTTTCAATGATGCCTGCGATCGGTTCACGGAGAGCTTCACGAATTTCCTCGCTGGTGATGACGATCTTTCTCGGCAGACCTGAAATGGTGTCTCGTCCGGCAACTTCCATTGTAAGTTCCTGTTCGAGGGGTGCTGCTGAACCTATCTGAATCTTTACCTGCTCCGCACGCGGTTCGCCTATGAGAAGGTTGTATGTTCTTTTGAGGTGTGTTATCAGTGCTTCGTCAAAGTTGTCACCGCCAATGCGGACAGATTCACATGTGCTGATGTCAGCAAGGCTCATGATGGCGACTTCAGTTGTGCCGCCTCCTATGTCAACGATCATCGAGGCTGTCGGTTCTGTGATTGGCAGTCCGGCTCCGATCCCAGCGGCCATCGGTTCGTCTACGAGGTAAACCTTTCGAGCACCGGCACGTTCCGCACTGTCAATTACTGCGCGTCTTTCAACGGCAGTGATCCCGCTTGGTACGGCAATTACAACACGAGGGGCAACGAGTGAGCGGCCATGTACCTTGCGGATGAAATAGCTTAGCATTGCTTCGGTGATTTCGAAGTCGCTTATGACGCCGTCTTTAAGCGGTCTTATCGCGGTTATCGAGCCGGGGGTCTTTCCGAGCATGTCCCTTGCGACGAGTCCAACGGCCAGACCATTGCTTAGTACAATGTTTGTGCCTTTTCTTACGGCGACTACGGATGGTTCATTCAGGACGATGCCTTCATCGCGGACACAAACGAGGGTATTGCATGTGCCAAGATCGATGCCCAGGTCTTTGCTGAACCAACCCAAAATCGTGTCAAGTATCACTTTGAATCCCTTCAATTATCAACGAAGCATTAAACGCCAAACCTCAATCGCAGCACCTGACTGAACAAATCCATTAATATTTCTGGGTCAGGGTTTAGATTGAACGATCTGGAAAATGGTTCCATAGTATGTGTAGCAGGTGAACGCGACATAGGCAGCAGTGGCAACTGAGACACATGTCGCCAGTGCTAGAATTGCAGTAAAAACGTCACTTGCGGCAGCTATTTTTTTCTTTGGGCTCATAACTTATAGTTCCGTACTAACGAGGTCCCCGATCTTTGGCTGAGCCTGAACAAGCTGGCGTATGCCTACGGCTTTATTTGTATCAACATCTGTAATAGCAATGTCACAGAGGAACTGATCCCCGCGTGTAACATGCAAAACGGTTCCTTTTGTGATTCCGTCAGCAGAACCGACCGATACCGTGACAAGTGTTTGTCCAATTTCAGAAACAAGTCCGCGTACGGTTTTTGCTGGAGTTGTGGTAACGGCATTTGCACTACTTTCAGGCAGAGTTGTTACCTTTGCAGCAATTATAGTGTCCTTGCCAGCCAACTGGTTCTCGAGGGCGACTTTGTCTTCCATGAGGCGTCTTGATTTCTTATCAAGTGCTTCAAGTTCGACAGTTTTTGCCATCAACTGAGAGGTTATCTCGTTTAGATACTTTTCAGTAGCGATGTTCTTGTTTCGCTGTTTTTCAAGCTCGACTCTGGTGCTGGCAAGCTGTACGTCCAGATTACCTACCGAAGAGTTGATCCCGGAAACAGAAGCTGCCAGTTCGGTGTATTTTGTTTCGTAATCCAGTTTTTCCCGCATAGTGCTGCTCAGGATGGCCGCATTAGATGTTTTGTCGCCTTCAAGCTCCTGTATCGTTGCGAGATACTGCTGCTCGCTGGCTTTCATCTCGGCAGACTTAGTGTTGAAGTCATTTTTTTTCTGCATGTAATCGGCTTGGATGGTTTGATTCAGTGTTTTTAGTTCTTTATTAGTCTCCTGTACATTGCGTGTTGAAGCAACATAGCTTATCGCGGTGCTGCAAAGAAAGATTGACGCAAAAGACAGAAGGACGATCAGGATCTTTGTAAGAGTACTCAAACTTAAACTCCTTATATTATCTTGAATTAAATAAAAACAATACTCTGATGGCACAAGCCAACCACATGCACCTAAGGTAAGGCCACTATCGTTAAAACTGCCCGAATTGTAAGGCACTTACCCAAAGAGGTCAAGTTATTTTTATCAAGGGTTAAAATATTGCACAATTATATTTTGTTTTCGGAAATCCTTATCCGGTAGAAGTTTAGCACAATTATTGGTTACTTTGCGAGTGTCAGTACGGACCAGGCGGCATTAAGTTGCATAATAGTAGACCGGCTGTCGAGGATATCCGGCAAAAAAGCTGTGAGGTCAGGTTCGTTGAACTGGCCGATAGCTGAGGCGGCTAGTATGTCGGCATTATCAATGTTATTATCTGATAAAGACCGCGGCAGATGCTTCAAATGGTCCATCAAATCGGGCTTTGCTATGTTGTCACCCCTTTTTGCGAGCTGCTCGGCGGCTGTGATCCTTACCCATGGGACCTCATCGTTGAGCATAGTTATGATCGAGTTATGCGCTTCGGGTGTATTAATCATCCCCATGGCCCTGATGCCTATTACCCTGTCATCGGCAAATTTGCTAATGAACAGTGCCCATATTTTTTTATAAATCCTTTCGTCACCGAGCATTGCGATGGATTCGACGGCCTGTAGCCTGACTTTGTCCTCTGATTTAATATCGTTAATTGCCGCATAGAGTAATTTTAAATCTCCTTTATCTCCTAGTTTTCCGATCAACAGCGCGGCGTTTGCTCTAACGGTCTGGTCGGTGCTGTTTATAGCGTCAATAACAACAGAACGATACTGGTAATTTCCAAGTTTGGTCAAGGCGTAGGCGGCAGCGATGCGTGCATTTCGGTTATTTTCCCTGAGGAGGTTTTTGAGTGCAGATTCAGCCGGTTTATAGTTTGTATCTCCAATCGCGACGGCGGCAGCAAAGCGAATAGCTATATATTCATCTTTCAAAAGGCTCATTACGGTCGCCATTAGCTGCCTCTGGTTTGTCGATGCGGTGATCTCGATAGCGATGCTTCTGATTGCCCCTTGTTCATTTGACAATGCCTGTTGAAGTATATTCAGGGCCTGAGGCTTAAGCTGTTGAATTGACTGAGTGTTTAGAGGAGCTGGTCGTGTAGAACCGGAGTTTTGTTCATTACAGCCCAATATCGATGCAGCGATCACGACAAGTATTACAATGCGGAAAATTTTCATTATATAATGCCCCTGTTGATGGTGTTTATTTATTGTTATTTTTATTTGATCCCGCTGAAGCTGCTATTTTAGTCAGTATCGCAGCAAGTGCTGTGTAAATCTTTAATTTACGGGTTCCTGCTTGCAGCTAACGGGCATCTGCTGCGTTTTTATCCCTGCGCTCGCGCTTCGGGCTGCTGTGGCTTCGTTTTCTTCCTTGCATCTGCCCATTGGGTACGGCGCATCAACCCGAAACTTAAATCTTTACAAAGCACTAGTATGAATACAGCAAAGACAGCACTACATACTATATCGAACCAATGGCCGTATTTACTGAAAAAAGAAGTTCTGCTGTCGATCGGTATGTGGTCGACGAAGAATCCTGCGACGGATTGTCGGTCCATTGCTTTTTGGGGCAGATTGCCTGTTGTGTATGTATCGTGTATTTTCCCTGTTGGGTCTATCATGCAGCTTATTCCGGTATTGACGCTTCTGATGATGCTGATGCGGTTTTCGACACATCTGAATACTGTTATGGCGGTTCGCTGTGCCAGTTCGGTGCTTGGGTAGACCTTCTGGTCCTTGTATCGTACGTACCAGCCGTCATTGCTAATATTGACGAGCCAGTCGGCTGTTTTGGTGTGGTTTCTGTCGATAACAAGTTTTCTGGTTATTTTCGGGTCCGTGTCCTCATAGCAGATGATCGCCCCGAAATGCCAGGTACGGTGGTTGTCCTTCATTTCAAAGATCGTATAGTTCGTTCCTTTTGTCAGGTCGTAGATGTATCCGTAGGGGCTTAGTTTGGAAACCATGTTATATATGAACGGCAGTGAGTCTTTTAACGGGATGTATTCTCCGAACGGAACGAGATGAATTTTGTCGAATCGCAATGGGTTCTGTGTGCCGTCTGGCCTGTAATGGAAGGCTGAATTGTAGCGGTCCTTTATTTTATCCTGAGGCGTGAGAGTGGACGAGTGGGCTCCGAAGAGCAAGTGGCCCTTGTTTTTAAGTGCGTGCTGTGAGATGAGTTTGTCGAATGCTATTGGTGTGCTATTAGGCAAGCAGCGTTGCAGATAGTCTTTGTTCATTGTTGCCAGTACGATCGTTTCGGGCCAGACGACGAGTTTGGCTCCGTTGTCGAAGCATTGCTGGCTGAGATGGAGGAGGTCTTCGAGGATATCTTTGTCGGACTGGGGCATTTCTTTGATGTTGGACGGGACATTGGTCTGGACCGAGCCGATGAGCGGGCCCTGTGTTATTGTTGATGCGGACTGTTTTAGGCGGTGGCTGCCGTATAGAATTGTTGCAGTGAGCAGCAGGGCGGTTACAGCTGTTTTTAGAAAATTGCTGATCGTGAAAAGTTTTTGATTTGTTTTGCTGATGTAGATTTCTGCGATCAGGGCGTTGGCCAAAGCGATCAGGAACGTAATGCTGAGTTCGCCGAAGATGTCTGCGACCTGGATAACGCAAAGGTTTGCGTACTGGCTGTGTGCGAGCAGGCGGAAGTTAAAGCCTGTGCAGATGATGCCCTGCCATGCTTCGGCGCCCGTAAAGAGGATAGGTACGGCGATGAGCAGAGGGATATTGACGCGTCTTGCGAAACGGATACCCAGGGCGATTATTGGCCAGTAGAGGGCCAGTATCAGGCTCATAAGGATCGTGCCGGTGATGGTGACGTAGGCGATCCAGCGGCC
>DAOWHR010000047.1 GCA_030641315.1 Anaerohalosphaeraceae bacterium
CTTGTCGCAGCAGGTCGCGGCAGGCGGTTAATCTTTTATCTTTGCATTCAATCCGTGTTCATCAAAGGCTTTTCATATAATCAATTTTCTTTGATTCATTTTTTAAATCATCTGTGTAAATCTCGTGTTCATCAGTGGCTGAAAATAAACTCTTTATAATTGCTTTTAAACTTAAAAAAAATCTGTGTTAATCTGTGCAAAATCTGTGAAATCTGTGGCTAAACTTTTATCTTTTCCTCAGTGCCCTCTGCCTGCCATGAGCCTGCCGAATGGTGGCGTAGTTTTTTCCTTAAGCCTTCCTTCATTTCCTTCATTATCTTATGGTGAAATATTTGTTTTTTAGTTTTTGTTTCTCCTTCAAGCTCCTATTGTAAAAATCAATCTTTTCCTCTGTGTTCTCTGCCTGCCATGAACCTGTCGAATGGTGGCCAATATAGTCTTTTGTTCTTTTAACTTTTGTTTTTAATCTGTGCGAAATCTCAGAGATCTATGGCGTAGTTATACCTCAATATCGCCACCGGCGATTCCTTCCCTTCCTTCATTATCTTCTGGTGAAATATCTGTTTTTAGTTTTAGTTGCTTCCTTCATGGTAATAAAATCCCCCGCATCCTTCAGTGCCATTCAGTGTATTTCCGCCCGCCATGAGTCTGTCGAATGGTGGTCAATCTTTTGTTATTAATTCGTGGTTCTTTTTTATCTTTTAATCCGCGTAATCCGTGAAATCCGCGGATAAGTTTTTTTGGTTGCGGCCAGACCGCCCTAAGAAATCAGCGCTTTAAAATCCCCAATACACAATCCCAAATTCCAAATTTATTGACATTCCCCACCAACTCAAAGCGGTCGAAAAAAGCAAATCCCACAAAAAAAAACTCACCTTCGCGTCTCTCGCGCCCTTCGCAGTAAATCATTACAACACAACAACTTACCAAATCGCAAATGCCCAAATCCCACACAAAGCGGATAATCCCCACCTCTCGACCGGTAAACACCAACCAGCACCCCCAAACCTGAAAATCTCAATCTTCCCATCCTTAGAGAACTTCATGCTAAACCACTACATCACAAACACTTACCACCATTCCAACCCCAAAACAAGACAAACAACACCAACCGACCGGTCAACAATACCGGACATACCAACTACCACAATCAAACCCCAATAACAAGCCAATACAGCCGATTTCCAACCCCAAACCACCCATCTTAACACGAAGAAAAACCAAAATCGGTCAAAAACGGTACACTTTGGTACTGCCTCTTTATCTTACACTTGTTAAAAGGAACAATTATTTATGCAATAGGCTCTTAACTACTGACTTCTAGCTGCTGCTTTTTTTGGTCTCAAGCTCTTCTGTATGGATAAATGCCTCGCCCAGCGAATCTATTACGTCTGTCGCTATCAGGCTGATCTTGCCTGTTTTTCTCGCTGCCATATCGCCTGCAAGTCCATGCACAAACACACCAAGCACTGCCGAGTTAAAGTCATCAAGCCCCTGTCCGCCAAGTGACGTGATCACCCCCGTCAAAACATCTCCCGAACCAGCCGTCGCCATCCCGCAGTTGCCCGTCGTGTTGACATAGTATTGTTCGCTGTCAGCAACAACGGTCCCGGCTCCCTTCAGCACAACCGTGCAGTCCGCGTGCTTTGCGAACTCAACCGCCTGCTCGACCCGGTCAGCAGGCATCGATTCACGAAAGCTGTTTTTCCACAAACGCCTCATCTCACCGGGATGAGGCGTCAGTATCAAAGACGCTTTCTTGTACTCAACCCATTTACGGGTCTTGGCCAGACAGTTCAGTCCGTCCGCGTCGATAACGATCCGAAGCCCGGGCTGTGCAAGCAATACATCAAGACAGTCGCTCACGCCTTTAGACGTGCTAACGCCCGGCCCGAACGCGACGATGTCGTTTTGTTCGGCAAGGTCAAGAAGCTGGCTCACCGCGTTAACGCAGATGCTCCCGTTGCAGTCCTCAGCCAATGCGACGGTAGTATAACAAGGCTCGATAGCTGCAACAGTCAGCTGAATAGAAGCAGGCACCGCAACACGCACCAGCCCCGCCCCTGACCTGATCGCTGCCCGCCCGCTAAGAGCCGGCGCGCCGCTCATCCCAGCCGATCCCCCGACAATAAGAACCTTCCCAAACGTACCCTTGTGCCCATCAACAGGCCGCCCCGGCAGCTTTGGTATTTCAAGTATTTGACCCATCAGTTTTAACTCCTGTCATTAATTTTCTGGTTGATAAGACTAGCGGAATACCCCGCCCCAAAACCATTATCAATATTGACCACCGTCACTCCCGAAGCGCACGAGTTCAGCATCGCAAGCAGTGCCGCAAGCCCTTCGAAGTTCGCACCATATCCAACGCTCGTAGGTACCGCGATCACAGGGCAATCCACAAGTCCGCCCACAACTGACGCAAGAGCGCCTTCCATGCCTGCAACAACGATTACGACACTGGCATTTTGAAGTGTCTCCAGAGTCTCACTGTGTCCCAGCAAACGATGGATGCCCGCAACTCCGACATCGCAAATGAATTTAACCTGCTGCCCCATGGTCTCAGCCGTAACCTTTGCCTCCATCGCCACAGGCCGATCACTCGTCCCAGCCGTAACCACCGCGAGATAGTTCTCAGATAACGGCAGATCCTTTTGACGCAGCACAACTATCCGTGCTTCCTTTTCATAGCTAAGTCCCGGTGAGTTGATAACTTTTGCGACTGCTTCATAAATGCTTTCATCTGCGCGGGTGGCCAGAACATTGTTGCCTTTTTTTGCCAACTGAACATATATCTTTACGATCTGCTCATTCGTTTTTCCAGGGCAATAAATCACCTCAGGGAAACCGCAACGCATCTGGCGATGATGGTCGATACGCGCAAAACCGAGGTCCTCAAAAGGCAGATGACGAAGTTTCTCAACAGCTTCATCGATACTAACATCGCCGGTTTTAACCATTTCAAGCAGGTTTTGCAGTTGTTTGCTGTCCATATATATTCCTAATCGTTCCGCGCTTTTGGTTCAAGGGTCATATCGGCAAACACGCCAGCATTGTATTTGTGATATGCAAGCGATGCGACCATAACCGCGTTGTCGGTGCATAATGACTTTGGCGCGACCAGCAGCTTGCGTCCTGTTTTGTTGCACATATCCATTAATGACTGACGCACCGCGGTATTGGCTGCGACACCACCGCCCAGCAGAACGGTTTTAGCACCGATCTTTTCAGCGGCCCGCAGCGTCTTTTTGGTTAGTACGTCGACAACCGCTTGCTGGAATGATGCTGCTATGTCTGCTATTTCCTGATCGCTCATTTGGCCGACTCTGTTTTCGCCTTTCATATCCTGACCCTGACAGTGATACAATACGGCTGTTTTTAGTCCGCTGAATGAAAAGTTCAGCGATTCCTTATCCAGCATAGATCGCGGGAACCGGATTGCTTTTGGGTTGCCGTCATTGGCGACTTTCTCGATGATCGGTCCTCCGGGATAACCCAATCCAAGTATGGTAGCGACTTTATCAAATGCTTCTCCTGCTGCATCGTCTATTGTTGAACCCATAGGCTTGAGGTCCAGTATCGATTCGCAGTCGAACAGGCTGGTGTGTCCGCCTGATACGACTAGCGCTACAGCAGGCAGATCGATACTGTCTTCTGCTAGCATTGCCGCTTGCAGGTGAGCGTGGATGTGATTTATCGCGATAAGCGGTTTATCGAGCATCAGTGCAAGCGTTTTTGCTGCGGTAACGCCTACAACGAGCGCTACAGCTAATCCTGGCTGGTTTGCTATCGCTATCGCGTCGATATCGTGGATGTCGAGGTTTGCTTTTTGCAATGATTCGGCGATTACGGGATGTATGTTTTCAAGGTGGGCGCGGGATGCGATTTCCGGGACGACACCGCCGAACTTTTCATGGAGTGCGGTTTGTGAGGCGACTACTGAGGATAATATTTCTCTGCCGTTGGCGACTACTGCTGCTGCGGTTTCGTCGCAACTGCTTTCGATGGCTAAAATTCGTATTTGTTTGGATGTATTCATGGTGCAGATATTAGCCTCATATAGTCGAACTGTCAACTATACCATTTTCAGAGTTAAGATAAAGAGGCAGTACCAAAGTGTACCGTTTTTGACCGATTTTGGTTTTTCTTCGTGTTAAGATGGGTGGTTTGGGGTTGGGAATCGGCTGTATTGGGTTGTTATTGGGGTTTGATTGTGGGGGTTGGTATGTCCGGTATTATTGACCGGTCGGTTGGTGTTGTTTGTCTTGTTTTGGGCCTGTGATACAGGTAAGTGTTTGTGATGTAGTGGTTTAGCATGAAGTTCTCTAAGGATGGGAAGATTGAGATTTTCAGGTTGTTGTGTAGTGGTTGGTATTTACCGGTCGAGAGGTGGGGATTGTCTGTTTTGTGTGGGGTTTGGTGACTATTAATTTGGTAAGTTATTGTGATGCAGTAAGTTAGCGCGAAGGTTGCGAAAGATGCGAAGGGGAGGTTTTTTTTGTTGGGGATTTCTTTTCCGACCGCTTTGAGTTGGTGGGGATTGACTTGAATTCTAAGCCCTAATATCTAAATCCTAAACAAATGCCAAACTTTAAACTCTAATGATTTAAACGAATCGCCGTTGGCGACATTGAAGGTGGAAATTGCCACAGATGAACACGAGATGGACACAGATTATTGATTTGGAATTTGGGATTGTGTATTTGGGATTTTTCAACTGCGGATTTGGCGGATTTGCGCGGATTAAAACCGTAAAACATTGCCACAGAGGTCACAGAGAACTCAGAGGAAAGAACCACGAATTAACACCAATGGACGCGAATTAACAACGAAAGATTGACCACCATTCGACAGGCTCATGGCGGGCGGAAAAGCAATTTCGCCATGAAGATAATATGGAAAATGAAGGGAACGAAGATTTGTTTTATTTTGCGGGGGTGGTATGTCTTTTTTACTTGCATTGGGGCTGGTGAATTTGTAGAATAAGTATTGTTTCGGGGGCATTTCTGTATTTGGAGATATTTGAAGATGGAAAGCGATAAAAGTTTAAGTATCAATGTTGGTCGGTGTGTGTTGGCTGTTGCGGTTATTGTTTTGTTTTCGCAGAGTGGTTTTTGCGGGACGTATGGGGGCGGTTCGGGGACGGCTGAAAATCCGTTTTTGATTTCGACCGCTGAACATTTGAATGAGATTGGGGTTGATCCAAATGACTGGGACGAGCATTTTCTGTTGACCGCTGATATTGATCTTGGGGGTGAAGTTTATGTGACCGCTTTAATCGCTCCTGACACATACAATATAACTACAACTTTTCAAGGCACGCCTTTTTCCGGCGTTTTTGATGGCAATGGCCATGTAATCCGAAATCTTACGATCAACTCGACAGGTACAAGCAATAATTATCTTGGTCTGTTCGGGATGATTGACGACAATGCAGAGGTTAAGAACCTCGGTATGGAAAATGTTAGTATAGTTAACGGGAAGAGTTCGATATTTGTCGGGGGGCTTGCTGGGTATAGCAGCGGTACGATAACGAACTGCTTTGCGGTCGGCAGTGTCGATGGGAGTTATAAAGTCGGCGGACTGGTGGGGGAAAATTTTCAGGGAGCTTTGGTTAACTGTTACAGTGTTGTGGATGTCGATGGTATATTCAGTGTCGGCGGTCTGGTCGGGAATTGCAATAACGGAAGCGTTACGAATTGCTATTCAGCTGGGATTGTAAACGGTGATATTTCTTCCGGGGGATTGGCTGGTTATAATTCTAATGGGATTTATGTGGGGAGCTTCTGGGACAGCCAAGTCAATGCCGGGCTAACGGGTATTGGGAGTATGGCTGATCCGGCTGGCGTAATGGGCAGAACGACAGGGCAGATGCATAGCGAGAGTACGTTTGTTGATGCCGGCTGGGATTTTGTCGGGGAGAGTGTTAATGGAACAGACGATTTCTGGTTAATGACGAGTAGCGGTTATCCTGTTTTAGCTTGGCAGAGTATTCCGGTAGTGCCAGATATTACAGGCCTATCGCAAGAGGAAGCTTTGTCCATATTAGAATTGGCAGGCTTTTGGATTGAGATAAAAGAATTGCAAAGTACGCAACCAGTTGGAAGTGTACTTTCTACATATCCTGAAGCAGGACTCCAGAGCTTATTTGTAACGATATTTATCAGCAAAGGCCATCCGTATGCAGGGGGCAGCGGCAGTGAAAGTGATCCTTACCTGATATCGACAGGTGAACATATGCAGGCTATAGGAATTCACATTGACGATTGGGACAAGCATTTTGTTTTGACTGCGGATATTGATCTTTCAGAGTATGTAGGTTCATTATTTAATATCATCGGCAATGAAACAACTCCTTTTACTGGAGTGTTTGATGGTAATGGTTATATAATCCAAAACCTGACTATAGACCTGCAAATTTGGAAAGACTTTGTAGGATTGTTTGGGAAGATCAGCGGAAATAATGCTCAGGTCAAGGATCTCGGCCTTGAGAATGTATCTGTATACAACTATTCCGAATTTCACGGGGGACTGGCCGGATTTAACGGGGGGACAATAATAAATTGTTACGTTACTGGGAGAATACAAGGAACTATGAGTGTCGGAGGACTGGTTGGGTACAATCACGGAAGCATAATTGATTGCTATGCTTCATGCAGAGTTAAAGGAAACTGGTTTCGCGCTGGCGGTCTAGTTGGTTCAAATAGTGGCGGCACCATCTCAAATTGCTATGCCAATGGTAATGTTATGGGGGAACATGAAGTTGGAGGTCTGGTCGGTGAAAACCGCGAAGGCTCTATAACTGATTGCTATGCCAATTGTAATGTTAGGGGGGAAGATAAAGTTGGAGGTCTGGTTGGGTATAATTGGTATAAAAGCACGATTACACGTTGCTCCGCATCCGGACGGGTAGCAGGACTGATAGCAATACCAAGAGGGAATGCTGGTGTTGGCGGATTGATTGGAGTTACAAGTGACAGCTGCACAATAACATTCTGCTATGCAACAGGCAGTGTTTCCGGACGCGGTATAGTAGGCGGATTAATAGGGCTGAATTATAGTGCTGTATCAAACTGTTATTCCTCTGGAGATGTTAGCGGTTCATCTCAAATCGGCGGGTTTGCCGGACAAAATTCTTCTAAAAGTCTGATTAACATTTACTCTTCAGGCCGTGTAACAGGGGATGATCTTGTTGGAGGGTTTGTAGGTTACCATATATACGCCGAAGATTGTATAAGTTGTTTCTGGGACAGTGAGATTAATGCAACTCTTTCGGGATTAAGCAATATAGATGATCCAGAAGGTGTTATGGGCAGGACGACTTCTCAGATGCAGTCGCAAAGCACATTTACTGGGCAAGGTTGGGATTTTGTCGGCGAAAGCGACAATGGCAGCGACGACATTTGGTATATGCCAGGATGTGGAAGCCCAGTCCTGTCAACACAGACTGTTGGTATAGTACCGGAAGTTGTTGGTTTGCCCCAAGATGATGCTTTACTGATCATCAAGTCAACGATACCAGTTGTTTATATTGAAACAGTTCACAGTTACACAGTTACTTGCGGCAATGTAATCTCACTGAATCCGCCAGTAGGGTGCGAATCAACGGTAGTTACGATTCTGGTCAGCACGGGATTTCCTTATGAGTCAGGAACGGGTACTCAAGCATATCCATATCAGATATGGACCGCCCAACAGCTCAATGCGATCGGTAAATATCAAGGAGACTGGGAGAATCATTTTGTCATTATGGCAGATATTGACCTGTCTGAATATATCGGGGAATCTTATAACTGCATTGGTGATTCAACAGCAGCATTTACAGGTGTTATTGATGGGAATGGACACACGATATCGAATCTGACATTTGCCTCTTCAGACCGTGACGGCTACACTGGATTGCTGAGCTATGTTGGTCCAGGTGCTGAGGTTAGGAATCTGATACTTACTGACGTGAACATTGACGTTCCAGGAGGAAAATACATCAGTGGTCTTGCAGCATACACTGAAGGAAGCATTATAGACTGTGCAGTCTACGGAGAAGTAACAGGTCACTATAGAGTTGGGATCTTGGCAGGAGAAAATAAGGGCAGTATTCTCAACAGCTATGCTATTGGAAAGAGCACTGGATATGCCTCGGTTGGCGGCTTTGTTGGGAGTTCAGAAGATGGTAGTTTAACAAAATGCTATAGTTCGGGTGATGTTTCCGGTTATGATTATGTTGGCGGATTTGCTGGTTCAGTACATTATTGTGCAACACGAGACTGCTACTCAACGTGTTCGGTTGAGGGTAATAGGTATATTGGAGGTTTTTCGGGAGTCAGTTTGAGCAGCAAAGGTATCATTAATTGCTACGCAACTGGAAATGTTATCGCAATAGATGATTATGCTGGTGGTTTTACAGGCGATAACCGATACGGCTTAGAAAGCTGTTATGCCACCGGTTCTGTTAGTGGAGATGAATTTGTTGGCGGATTTGCTGGAGCAAATGATGATGAAATTGTAAACTGCTACTGTCAGGGAAGTACCAGCGGCAGGTCGCATATTGGGGGATTTGTTGGAAGCAATGAGGAAGAAACGATTTCAAGATGTTATACTGTCAGTAAAGTAAATGGATCGGCTTCGCGATATACCGGAGCTTTTGCAGGAGGAGGTATTGACGGAGATATTAAGTCCTGTTTCGTAAATACTGATATAAATCCCGATGTAAGGGCATGCGGATCTTATACTCCCGGCGGTTCCGGTGCATATATCCAGATTAGAGAAAAAACGACTTCAGAAATGCAGACTATGGCAACATATACAACACACTATTGGGATTTTGTCGGAGAAAATACGATCGGTACGGATGATGTATGGCGGATGTGTTTGGATGGTGTTGGGTATCCTGCTTTGAGTTGGGAGTCTGATTTGGTTGGTGATTTTGCTTGTCCTGATGGGGTTGGGGTTGAGGATTTGTGTTTTCTTGGTGAGCGATGGCTTGGCGGGGATGGCAGGGCCGATCTGAATGGGGACGGGGTTGTTGATCTGGGGGATTATGCTTTGTTTGCTGAGTTTTGGGTCGAGTAGTTTTGATGAGGTTTGTTGCGATTGTTTGTATCGGCCTGCGTTGTTTGTGTTTGGGAAGCACACGCCCTCCCTTACGGTCAGGCCTCTGGTTGGGTAGGGTGAAGCGATATTTCTGTTGCGTCATAAGACAAACATCTTGTCCTTTTTGTGGTTGGGATGTTTTGTGGTGGTATGTTTCGTTGGGGGATATTGATGACGTAGGGCGTGGTCCCTGCGCTGGCGCTTCGGGCTACTGTTTGGTTGGTCTGCGACTTAAAACCGATGGCGTTTTTTGTTATTGTTGGTCGCAGGCGTGGCCTGCGATTTGGGTTGGTGCGGGGGTATTGTTTCTTTTGAAGATTTATTCTTTGCTGGTGGGTCTGATTTGAGCTATTATACTGAGGTTCTTTAAGCAATCTTTATTAGTTATATAGACGGTTTTTATACTATGGAAACAAAGACAAAGATAATCGCTACTGTTGGGCCGGCATCGGCTGATATTGGTACAATTCAATCACTCATCGGAGCGGGTGTTGATCTGTTCCGATTGAACTTTTCGCATGGAAGCCTTGACGAGCATAGCAAGAACCTTGAAATTATCAATACGGCTCGGGCACAAACTGATAACGCGATTGGTGTTATCGGCGACCTTTGCGGACCGAAGATACGGGCTGGCAGGATCAAGCAGGATCAGCAGATACTTAGTCTGGACGATCAGGTTATTATCGATAACGCTGTCGGCATCGGAACGGCTACGCACTTCGGCACTAATTACCCGGACATTGTTAATGATGTCACGGCTGGTCAGCGAATATTGCTTGACGACGGGCAGATCGCTTTGCAGGTGATACGCAAAGAAGATGAAAAGGTCTATTGCGCTGTAGTTGTCCCGGGGCAGCTAAAGAGCAATAAGGGGATCAATCTGCCTGACTCGGAAATTAGTTCGCCTGCGATCACTGAAAAGGACTGGCAATGTGCTCAATGGGCCATAGAGAACAAGCTTGACTATCTGGCTCTGAGCTTTGTCCGTAGTGCCGCCGAGATCATTGAGCTTAAGAAATATCTGGCTGATGCCGGCTGTCCGATCAAAGTAATCGCTAAGATCGAAAAGCCGCAGGCAGTTGAAAATCTCGAAAGCATTGTTATCGCCACCGATGCTGTGATGGTCGCACGCGGCGATCTCGGGGTTGAGATGGATTTCGCCCAGGTTCCCCTTATTCAGAAACGGATCACAAAAATGTGCCGCCGTCTTGGCAAGCCGGTGATCATCGCTACCCAGATGCTCCAGTCAATGATAACAAGCCCGGTGGCTACCCGTGCAGAGGCTTCCGATATTTCCAATGCGATCATGGATTACGCCGACGCTCTAATGCTCTCAGGTGAAACAGCGGTAGGGCAATATCCCATCGAGGCCGTGACCGCAATAAGACGGATCAGCCATGTCACAGAACAATATCTGGACTCAGTCGATGAGCCAAGGCCGAAAATTGATACGGACAATGATCGTCTCATCATGGCTGCGACTGCCAGGTCCGTTGCCCAGATAGTCGATGACACACTCATCAAAGCCGTCGCCATCTGGTCCGAAACGGGCCAAACCGCGTGCATCATCAGCAAGACCCGAATTGATGTTCCGATCATCGCCATCTCGCCGGATGAACGTATCTGCCGTCAACTCTCACTTCACTATGGAATAGAAGCCTTTCACTGTGACGCCCCGAAAGATGTTGATCGGTTCGTGGAAATGGCCGATATACTTGCTGTTAAGCGGAAAATAGCTTCGCCAGACGAACAGATCATCGTTCTGCTCGGACGCAGTATGCTTACGCCGGACACCACCAACGCAATACTCTTTCACACTGTCAGTCAGTAACGAATCGGCGTAAACCCAGAATGTTTACAAAGCACTAGCAGAAAGTTCTGGATTAATTATTTTCGATCAGTTGATCGATCAATTCAATGCTTTGCTCTTTCTGCGCGAAAAAGTCGCTAAACTCCACTATTCCATTCTGATCGATGATCACGGTCCATGGTGTTCCGCCTGCTTTATAGCTTTTCATTATGCCTGCTATAGTGTTCGTTTTTGTGTAGCCGTATGGAATGTCGTCGAGTCCGTTTGTTTTTAGCAAAGCGAGGCCGGCTTTGGGGGTGTTTGTGTCGAAGCCTTCAAATACGGTCTGTATGGTCGCGAAGGCTACTTTGTCGCTGCCTGCGTAGTGGTCCCTGACGGCTTTCATTTTTGGCAGGCCCTGAGTTTTGCAGCCCGGGCACCATGACTGGAAGAATGTCAGGTAGAGTACTTTACCTTTATAATCCGCTGGTGAAAGACTTTTTTTGCCAGCGGGCAAGTTGGACCACTGGGTGATGTTCCAAGCCGGCGCTGAGTGTGTGATGATGGTTTTTTCTTTTATGGTCTTTGTGTAATTATCCAGTGTCTGTTTGAGTTCCTTGTTCATCTGTGCGTTGGAGGCGCTAAGGTTGACCGCTTTTTTCTGCATGTGGTAGGCTTCGGTGATCTTTCCGGAGTCAAAAAGAGCTTTTGCGCAGGTGTCCAGTATCGCAGGTTCCTTGCCATGTGTTAGCTCTACACCTTTTTCGGCAGCTTTTAGGGCAAGTTTCAGATCCCTGTCTTCTTCCTTTACGTCTGTCAGTATCTTCCATGCGAAAGAGTTAAGTGTCTGACTTGAGCCGTCTTTTACTATTTCGTTGCCGATCTTTTTGGCATCTTTGTCGGCTGGATTCTTGAAGTAGTTTTTGAAATTACGGCTTAGTTTTTGAGCCTTCTCTTTTGCCTGTGCCTGTTTCCTGGCGTATGCTTCAGCATCAAAAGTGCCGGCTACTACCTGTTCGAGTATGTCATCCATTCTCATTGGATGGCCGTGCCATGCGATCAGCCCCTTCCGGTCGACGATAAACGCGTGCGGGATACCGCTGTAATCAAAGGCTTTCATGTATGCATTGTTGATATCGCCATTGTCGACAGCTACGGTGTAGTCCATTTTATCGCCTTGCTTTTCGACGAAAGGTTTTACCTTGTCAATCTTTCCATTTGATACGCCAATGATGGTCACTTTTTTGTCTTTGTACTTGTGCTGGAGTTCTGTCAGGTGCGGTATGCTTGTTTTACATGGTCCGCACCATGTTGCCCAGAATTCTACAACATAGACTGAGCCTGCTTCTATTTTAACCGGATCGCCCTTGACCCATTCAAGTCCGGATAGGGCTGCGGCTTGCGATCCGATCGTGCCGACTTTTTTGGTTTTTCTGTTGTTTAAATTATTTTGCAACTGCTCGATTATTTTTAGAATTTTTTGTCCGAAACCGCTGTCGAGTTTTGCTTTTTCGATATCTTTTAGATACTTGAGGGCTGTTTCAGTGTCACCTTCTTTATTCGCATAATAATAAAGTGTGTACATTGCGAATGGTTTGCGTATGCTGTTTGGGTATTTTTCGCAGAAGTCGCTTAACGCCTGATTGCGTGTGTCATCCCGAAGCTGCCATGTTTCGAAGAACTGTACGTGTTCGGCAGCGTTATTTTTGTCTTCGGGGTCCAGTTCGAGAACCTTTTTGTAGTCTGCCAGTGCCTTGGCTAATTTGGAGGGAGAGTAAGACAGTTCCTTTACAAAGTTGTCGCCGAGGTATGTCTCGGCGCGTTTTATCAGGAGTTTCGTATTGTCAGGGTCATTTTCGATAGCAGTGTTTATTTCAGCGATATTTGCTTCAAACTCTGCCATCTGTATCATTCTTTTGGTGGATGGGTCATCGATGTCAGCGCACTTTTGAGGGTCGAGCTTAAGAGCTTTTGCGAAGACTTCGTTGGCTTTTTTTCTGTCTTCCCTTCTTTGCTGGAGCAGTTGCCCATAGGCGATAAGACTGTCAAAGTCATTTTCATTTTCAGCCAGTTTCTTTTCGAGGGCAGCGAGATTGTCTTTTCTTTCCTGCTCGGCTTTTGCTTTTTCTTCGGCTTTTTGCTTTTCATAGGCAACGCCGTCAAAAGTTCCGGCTACTACCTGTTCGAGTATGTCATCCATTCTCATTGGATGGCCGTGCCATGCGATCAGCCCCTTCCGGTCGACGATAAACGCGTGCGGGATACCGCTGTAATCAAAGGCTTTCATGTATGCATTGTTGATATCGCCTGCGGTATCGATGGCTATTGTGTAGTCCATCTGATCGCCTTGCTTTTCGACGAAAGGTTTTACCTTGTCAATCTTTCCATTTGATACGCCAATGATGGTTACTTTTTTGTCTTTGTACTTGTGCTGGAGTTCTGTCAGGTGCGGTATGCTTGTTTTACATGGTCCGCACCATGTCGCCCAGAACTCAACTACGTAGACGGAGTCTTTTTGCAATTTGACCGCGTCTCCTTTGATCCATTCGAGGCCAGTAAATTCCGGGGCCTTGTCGCCGATCTTGCCGGTCGCGCCGTGGACGAGGCATGATGATAACGTTAACAGGATAATTAGGGATGTTGTTTTGAACAGTTTCATATTGATACCTTTCTTAGAGTATTGTATTTGTGGGGTCTATTTTAAAATGATGTCCTGTATTATTAGCCATGATGTTTTTTCGTCTTCTGTTGCTCTGATTCTGAGGGCTTTGATCGCTTTGTCTGTTGTTCCTTTGGCCGTTCCGAATTCAAAGTCAGCCAACTTTGTAAATGTTTTGCCGTCAGTGGAAACCTCCAGTGTTCCACCAGTGATGATGTCCTGGTTTGCCTGGTTTAGTTTGCCGGTTCTGGCTTCGATGTAGGTGCAATTTTGCGGCTGGTCGAATGTTACTGTGAGGTGGTCACCTTTAACCGGCGGCCTGCTGGACCAGAAGAAAGATTTTCGGTTCCAATCAATTACGTTTGCCGGGATGTTATTGCTGTAATGGGGCATCGAAGTTTCGACTGTTGCGTTTGGTTCAAGGTAGTCAGATCTTTCGAGTACGAGGTCGCCGTTTGAGTTGCTGCCGCCGTCTGAGCGTATCTCAGCA
>DAOWHR010000160.1 GCA_030641315.1 Anaerohalosphaeraceae bacterium
CCCGATAGTCAATCAGGGTTGATTTGTAAAGTAATAAATAATTTGGAGCTGCAAGGTGTTATATTTTGTTAGGAATATCAGGTTCAGATATATTGCAATAGCTGTTCTTTTGCCGCTTTTGTCTTCAATTGTCTCAGCGATAGGGCCCACTGGCAGAAGTGCCAATTACGAAGATGCGATTACCTCTGCTCGGGTCGCGGGCAAAGACATTGCAGTATTTATCCACGGCAGCAACTGGTGTCCGGTCGGTGAAGTTGTCAAGAAAAAAGTTTGGGATACTACGACACTGCCGACAGCATTAAAAGGTGGTTTCATTCTGGTAAGTATCGACCACCCGGACAACGCCCCGAAAAATCCTGAGTATGAAAAACTGAAAAAGAAAAACTCAAAGTTCAATTGCCGAACAAATATTTACCCTGCAGTATTTCTGCTTGATAAAGATGCCAGGCTTTACGGCCAGATCAATGGCATACAGCATGATGTAAATTCCTCTGATCTTGCCGAACAGATGCTTAAAATACATGAAAAACGAAAACAGCGAGACAGTTACTGGCAAAAAGCCGAAAGCTCTACGGGTATTGAAAAGGCCGAACTGTTCGGTAAAGGTCTTGATGCGATTGGCGTCGGTCTTGGACATAAAGGTGTTTATAAACCGATACTGGAACAGATCAAAAAGGCTGATCCTGACGATAAAAGTTACTACGCAAGAAAATATACCTTTAACGCGGGCACTTATAAAAACGAAGCTCTAAAGTTAGCTGGCGAAAAGGAATTTGACCAGGCTATCGAACTCCTTGACAGCCAGATAGTTCATCCGGGTAACAAACTCTTAACGAGTGAACAGATACAGCAGATACACATGGCGAAATTTCATGTCTATAAAAGCTGGCCGGATCATGAGGAAATGCGATTTGATGTCTGCATGGATATTATCAAACTCGATCCCGACACGAATCTGGCTGTCGGCGCCCAAGGTTACTATCTATATCATCAAGGCCCCGTTACCATACGGCATGGATGGCAGCCGAGGCACATAAAAAATACAAACACTTCCTTGATGTTAGGAAGCAAAGCTGACAGCATCAGACGCTATTTCCCTCAATCAGGCAGCTATGACGTTATATTGCAGTTTTCAAGAGGCGACACGCTAACGGTCAGTTCGATCACTCTCTATGTTGATGGCCGACAGGTCGATATTGATAACCATAAGCAGGATGCCTCCAGAGAAGCCCCAAAGTGTATATACACGCTTAACATCCCAAATATTTCTCCCACACAAAGTGTCCAGCTAAAGATATCCTGCCGATCTAAGGGCGACAAAGGTTCAAGTGGACGCATTCGTATCGAGCCATCCGAACACACTGGATCAATAACTGTATCGCCTGCCGTAAAACAGGAGCTTGCTAAACTCAAGGATGACCTTGCATCGCAACTCAAGGCTTATGACGACAAACTCAGAAAACTTCCATGGAAGGAACGTTTCAAAAAGAACGCTCTGGACCAAACGTACACAAACATGCTTTTGCAGCATGAACTGCTACGTATCTGCACCACTGACGATCTCGCTCGACTACTTAGCGATTCTAAAGGCAAACAGTTCTTCAACATCCTCAGCGAAGATTCTCAATGGCTGGAGATGCTGCTTTGTTCGGGCCCGTTTAATAACCGCGGCAAACCGGTTGCCCCTCATCTGGTTATCGAGGTTTTATCCGAAATATACAACAGTGATCCGTCGCTTAAAGACAATCGTCTCTACAAAATTCTCGCAACCGCTGTCGCGATAGAAACAGGCACCTTCGATGATCCACGGATTGGTGTTGACAGGTACAACTATTACGTCGAAAGTCATAAGCAGTCAAAGCTGCATCCAATTTTCGATAAGCTTGAAACCTGGGAGATGCGTTTCGTCGTCAATACTGGCGGCAAAGACGACGGTTCGCTCAGATACCTAAGGGACAACTACATTCTGCCGGTCAATCGTTATTTCGGCATCTGCTGGGCGTGTCCATATCGTGGCTACAATGTTTTCGGAGATACCGTTCAGGGGCCCATGTATTATGTACCGTGGCAAAACACAATGCCTCGTTGGCAGATGATCGACATCAACGGCGGTGTATGTGGGTCGTTATCTCATTTCGGAACGATCTGCGCTCAGGCTCACGGGGTACCTGCTACCGCTATGGGCGAACCTGGCCACTGCGCATACACCGTTCGACGTAAACGCGGCGAATGGGTACCATGCTACAGTCTCTCAGGCAAACGCGGAGTCAAGCATTCCTTTTATAGAGGAACCTGGCAGCACATCAATCTCATGGAAGAAATATTCGGCGACCGCAAAGCTCTCTTGCAGGCAAGTATACACAGCTTCCAGGGACAACTCTACAGGTCCGATCGCGTTTCCCCACAGGTTACCGCTGCCTACGATCTGGCACTTGATGCCCATCCGATCCATTTTGGAATATGGCGTGATTATATCAATATGCTAAACACCGATCCTGCTACCAATTATAAGCAGTGGGTAAATCTGACGAAAGATATTGTCAGAACGTTATATCAGTACCCCGAACCGGCGTGGCAGTTGATCGCAATCTATGACAAAAATGCTACAAAAGGTTTAAAGCCTGCCGGTGTCGCTTCGTTCTATACTACATTTCATCTCGGTGTCAGCAAGACCGATCAAAAGCAGGCGCCTAATGACTGGGGTTTTGCAAACATACTTAAACATCAGGCCAAATCACTTGGCAACAATACAAATATTCAAATGATGATGTTCAGAAAGCTAATGCTGGTTTATTTGTCGTCAGAGCGTTACCTGCCTGCCGTTATATCATGGGGCAAGGACAACTTTTCAAAGAAGACCGGCATGGTTCAGCAGTACTGCAAAGCTATCTCAGCGGTTCTTGTAAGCAAGACCAATAAACTGACTGACGCGATGCGCCGAAGTATATGCACTCAGGGAATTGAGGCCGCAGTCAAAAGTGGAGATATTCAGGCTTATAGGTTCATGTTACAGGCCGCTTCCAAACAATTCAACCTGAACGACCCCAAAGAGCGGGCCTTGAATGCCGATCAACTTAAGAAATATCCCCAGCCTCCGAAGCCTGCTGGGAAGCTTCTATCTGCAAAGGGCTTGCTTATTACCAGCAGCACATCAAAGCATGACAAGCCTTTGGCTCATTACGGCGTACTGACAGAGCAGGGGGGCTTCTTCCATACAAACAAAGAAAAGAAACCCTGGGCCATCGTTCAACTTCCCGCTTCGGCAAGCATTTCCGAGATCGTTATCGTTAATCGTTTTGAAGGCGGCAAGGAAAGGCAAAGCCCTCTGTCCGTTTCAGTGTCGGACGACCAGAAGAACTGGACCGAAGTATTCGCTACCGATGAGGTAAAAGATTACTGGACCATTCCGCTAAAGGGCAAATCGGTCCACGGCAAATTTGTCAGGGTACAGGCCGACCATGGCGAATCGTCAGATTATTTCCATCTCCGCAACATACTTGTCTATGGCGGATAATTCTAAATTGATTATGAGGTTTTATGCGTCCATTTACATTATTGGTTAAACCGGCAGGTCCCGACTGCAACATCGACTGCGATTACTGTTTCTATTCGTGTAAGAGTACCGTTTTCGGTTCTGGCAGCCACCGCATGAACGACGAAGTGCTCGAAAAGTTCGTTCGTGATTACGTCACACTCCGTTTCCCGGCTGGTAACATTGCCTTCCAGGGCGGCGAACCGACCCTGATGGGGCTGGACTTCTATAAACGTGTTGTCGAACTTGTGAAACAGTATAGCGAACCCGAACAGGTTGTGGCCCTTTCATTGCAGACAAACGGAATTCTACTCGATGACGAATGGTGCGAATTTCTTGCTGCGAACGAGGTATTGGTCGGCATCAGTATTGACGGCCCAAAGAAGTTCCACGATATTCACAGGCTCGACCACGCCGGCAAAGGCACATTCGGTCGTGTAGTAGAGTCCATCGAACGCTGCAAAAAACACGGCGTACAGTTCAATACGCTTACGCTGATGAATCAGGACAACGTCGATCATGCGGACGAGATTTGGGATTTTCTCGTAAACGAAATGGGTATTCGTTTTCTGCAATTTATTCAGTGTGTCGAGCGCGACCCCAATACCGGTGACATTGCAGAGTTCAGCATAACCGCCCAGCAATACGGCAAATTCATGTGTGATATTTTCGATAAATGGCTTGCGCACGGCGTCCGCAAGATCAGTGTACGTACGTTTGACAGCCTTGTATCATATTGCGTCGGGATGGGCCATACCGAATGCACACACATGGCAAAATGCGCCGACTACGTTGTCATCGAGCACAACGGCGATGTTTTTGCATGTGACTTCTTCGTAGAGGACGACTGGAAACTGGGAAGCGTCTTAGATGCGGCGCTTGGAGAAATCGCAACCGGCAAACAAAAACGGGACTTCAAATCACTAAAACGAACTATCGCGGATAAGTGCGTCCTGTGCAGATACCTCGACGTATGTCGTGGCGGATGTCTCAAAGACAGAAGGATGGGCTTTGGCCAATACAAGGTGGAAAGCTATTTCTGTGAAGGTTACAAAATATTCTTCGACCATGCGATGCCAAAATTCTGGGAAATAGCCGCCCAACTGTCGAGCGAACAACCGCGTTAACGGCCTTCAACATTTTATAAATAAGGCCAGGTCTAATTCCTCAACCTGGCCTTTCTGTATATTATTGTTAATCTACCAGCTGTTAAAGCACAAGCCACTCTGCTGCGAGAACTGCAAGATCAAGCATGTTGACTTCGCAGTCAAGATTGATATCACCAGGCGAATGTGCTTGACAAGGTACGGATTCCTTATAAACCATTATATCGTCAACAACATAAGTAACATTTGTATTACCACCGTCATAAGTTCCAATAACAAAACCTGCGACCATATTAAGACCGAATGTGGAAGTTCCGGGGGATGATTCCCCGTTGATGTCAAATTCTATGGTTTCCCAGGTATCCGCCGGGTATTCCATTATCCTGGTACCTTCGACAGGTGTTGCGTTAATAGTAACGATTCCTAAAAGATCAGGACCGATCGGAGTAAAACCAAAGCTGTCAGTATTGGATGTATTCCCTGACGCTCTTTTAACCTTTAATGTGATCTTGTCAAGTTTAGTGAAATCAGCGATTGGTAAATAGTCCAGTGGTGCAGACTGTCCGGTAGGTATCAAAGAGAACGGAATGCCCATATTACTGGACAGCATAAATAAATCACATGAGAAGCCGCTTGTCAGATCATAGTGAATTTCCAAACCCTGCCCGCCGTCAGGATCGACCTCACCGTTTGCAAGAAAAGCGTTCGGGTCTGACACCAACTTGATACTAAGGTTGTTTCCTGCTGGTATTGTTATCAAACCAAGACCGGCCTGGATTTCCTGGAGTATCCACCACGGCTTAACTCCAAAATCAGTGGCAGGATTCGACGCCTTCAACTCATCGGTTGAAGAGTACGACTCAAAATCGTCAATAATCCATCCGTCAATTTTTGAACCGGCAAACGAAATACCGCTTACGATAGACAGCATCACACATGCTGCCAACATTAGTTTAGTGTTCTTTGGCATTTTCAGCACCATCCTTTCCTAATCTTATAAGTTCACCTTCAAACAATTAATATATTTCATTTAATTTAAAGCGAAAAAGAAGAAGAGGCTCATGTAAACGAACCAGAACTATTTTGCGGATGCCAAGCTGCATATCATCTCTCCTTGATAATGGCATGGAACAGAAATGCATATAAACATTTTCTAATGACAGTATTGTAATTTCTTTTGGTTCAAATGTCAAGAAATATCGAACAAATGAGGTTGTGATAAGCATTTTAACTATAGGCACAGCAAGGAAACCGCTGAAATATTTGAAAATATTAAGAATTATATCTTTATATTACCCGCAAACTAGCTATTAATGACCTTTATGCTGAGGTCTTAAGAATCCTTTATAGCGTCCAAAGTTGTCGCGTCTAATTGATCTTCTTAATGCAATAAAGGTTTTCATCGCTTCGCATTATCAGTGTTCCGTCACAGACTATTGGGCTGGCGTTGAAGGTACTCTTGTCATTAAGTTTGTTGTATGCCACTTGCTCAAACTTCGGTTTTGCGGACAGTACGATAGTGCCATCGTTGCGTGTTACTATATAGAGTCTGCCGTCAGCCAGCAAGGTAGAAGCGTAGGGCTGTTTTTTGATATCTTCGGCATACTTGACCGATCCATCGGCAGTGCTGATACAATAGGCTACTTTGTTGCGGTCACTGACCCAGTAGAGATGGTTGTCGTGGAATACAGGAGATGAGACATTGGCCCCGACATCTGCCTGCCATAGTTTGTGAGTTTTTGTGACATCGCCACGTCCGCCGCTTTTTACAGCGATGGTTTTTGAAGAACGCCCACCTATGGCGTAGAGCACGCCCTTGTTAGATATAATGCTCGGACAGATATAATCAGGGATGCCTTGGCATCGCCAGAGTTCCTTGCCGGTCGCCGGATCGAATCCCAGGATGAATCCTTTTACGCTGACGGCCAGTTCATGCTTTCCCCTGGACACCTCGATCAGATGTGGTGTGTTCCAGGAAGAAATCATCCCTTCGGCACGCCATGCCTCCTTGCCGGTTGCCTTGTTGATGGCAACGAGTGCTTTGCTCTCTACACTTGCGTTGACGATTACAAGGTCTTTATACAATACAGGTGAGGTTCCGCTTCCCCATGCATGAGTCTTGGTCCCTACGCTTGTTTGCCAGATTTGGTTGCCCTTGAGATCGAACTTGAAAACGCCGCTCCTTCCGAAAAAAACATAGATGTCTTTGCCATCGGTTGCTGGTGTTGCGGCAGCGTAGCCGTGATCCCGGACCCTGGAAGACTCCGGAAGTGAAGGCTTGATAGGCTTGTCCCAGATAATATTTCCCTTTGCTGCATCGACACAGACTAAATGGAGCTTAAGGTCTTCCATTCTGCCTGATTTGTATCCCATGCCGTAACCGCTGTAGCAAGTGACATAGAGTTTGTCGTCCAGTGCGATCGGGCTGGATGAACCATAACCCGGCAGTGCCGTTTTCCATGCTATGTTCTCAGTATCTGTCCAGGTAACAGGCAGCCCTTTGTCCTGCGAGATTCCCAGTCCGCTGGGGCCGCGAAACTGAGGCCAATTACCGGCAAGTGCAACTTGAGCAAGACAGATAAACAGTAATATCGAAAGAATACGGAGTTGAGACTTATACATTTGTTCTCCTTCAGAAAGAACCATGATAATTTGTAATTCTGATCTGACTTCTCACATAAACAGGATGAAGTTACACAGTATTCACCGCATGACACCGTTAGTATCACAAATTAATTTTGAACTATCAAGACTTTTCTTTTTTTTGGAGCCTTACCTGAGTATTAGATATGCGGCGCGGCATGTGGCTGATTATCTTCGGAAATATTTTGATTTTTCAAAGTCCGAAAGAGATGACATTAAGGATGTAAGCAGAATCCAGCTTAGAAGCGGCAGTATAACGGCGTTTTTACGTCACATGTGGGGATTAAGCAAGGACAGGGATGAGAACGATCTTCACCACGCGACAGACGCACTTGTTGTGGCTTGTTCGACATACGGACATGTTTATCTGGTAGCCTGTCTGCAAGTGGCTATGGCGTGTCGCTTTAAGTGGCTTTCTTTTGAATGCTTAACACCACTTGTTGACATGCACGTGCCATGAAGTCCGGTGAGTCATCTGGGAGGTCAGGCATCGGATAATTTTGCAATGGTCCTGTCATAAACATTGCTGCCTGTTGCCATATCCATTTGCTTGAAATAAGTCCCAGCGATATATATATTTTAAGTTTTGTCTCGTTATAGGGAGTATCTGCCTCCGAGAGTTCCTGAAAAAGGGAACGCATAGTTCCACATGAATTTGCATGGATGGCCTCAAGTTTCATGATTGCACGCTTATCCTCAATGCCATATCTTATTCGATCATTAAGAAGACGGTCTGATTCTAGCATAACTATACGCGTATTTTGAAGAGCTACGCGAAGACATTTTACACGATATTTACGAAAATTAGCTAGCTTTGCAGACTGGAAAATTGCAATAAAAAGCGACACTAAACTTACGGAAATACCAACATAAGCCATAACTCTGTCCATTGTTATTCTCCATTTAGTTTGTCGATTACGACAATATTATCTCATATCACACAAGGAACTGCAAGTTTTTTTTGGTCTTGAAAGCTTTGAAAATCAAGGCGATAAAAATTAGCAGGGGGGCAGGATTGAGCGTTGACCCTTTTTTTTAGCCCCAAAAAGGGTCAAGGAATTCCGGGCAAAAAAAACAAACCCTTGTAAGTTCAGTGCCTACAAGGGTTTATGGTTGGGCGATACAGGACTTGAACTTTTTTTAGAAAAATCACCACAAGATATTGAAAACAAACAGGTTACGCAAAATATATCAATGCCATCAAAAGCCACGAAGGTGCACAATCGGGTATAAACGGCGGAGCAAAATTGTACCACCTGGCGGGCGGTTGAAAATTGTACCACTGTAACTAAAAACCTGTAATAATGGGTTGTAAAACGTCATTTAACG